>DATKFT010000572.1:0-9564 GCA_035544335.1 Pseudorhodoferax sp. | reverse complement strand
GGCCAGGTGCCCTGGTGCACCAACCTGCGCCGGCCGGCCTTTCTCGCGGCCGTGGCCGTGGCGCGCAGCGATGGCGCGCCGCCCATGGTCGTGGCGCTGCCTTCGGAGCGCGCCGGACTGCTGCGTTCGGACGACCTGGACCTGATCGCGCTGCGCGGCACCTACACCGCCTCGCTGCGGCTGGACGGCGTGGCCATCACGGCCGAGGACCTGCTGGCCGAGCAGGTGCCGCTGTTCCTGCCCCAGGCGCGGCCCGCGTTCCAGGGCCTGCAGTGCGGGCTGTCGATCGGCCTGGCCCAGGCCGCGCTGCGTGCGGCCACGGCCCACACGGGCGGCGGCCGCCATGTGCTGCAGGCGCCGCTGGCACAGGCGCAGGGCGCGCTCGATGCCGCCGTGCAGGCGCTGCACGATGGCCTGGTCCAGGGCCGCTTCGGCGCTGCGCCGCACACCTTGTTCGCGCTGCGGCTGCAGCTCAACGAGCTCGTGCAGCAGGCCGTGCAGCTGGAGCTGCAGGCCAGCGGCGGGCGCGCCTACCACCGCGACCAGCCCGGCGGCTTTGCGCGGCGCTGGCGCGAGGCCGCCTTCATCCCCATCGTCACGCCCAGCGTCACGCAGCTGCTCGGCGAGCTGGAGAAGCGGCGCGCCGCGGCCAGCGCCACGGGCACCGCGCCCGCATGACGGAGCTGTTGCGCAGCCAGGGCCTGGCCTTCGCGTACCCGGGCGCCGCGCCGCTGTTCGAGCACGTGGCGCTGGACGTCGCCGAGCGCGAGATCGTCTGCCTGCTGGGCGGCAGCGGCTGCGGCAAGTCCACGCTGCTGCGCGTGCTGGCCCAGCTGGCGCCGGCCACGGCCGGCGAGGTGCGGCTGCGCGGCGAGCGGCTGGCCGCGCCGCACCCGCGCACGGCGCTCGTGTTCCAGCAGCCCAGCCTGCTGCCCTGGCTCAGCGCCGCGCGCAACGTGGGCTTCGGGCTGGACTTCAAGCACCAGCCGCGGCTCACGGCCGCGGCGCGCGCCGCGCGCGTGGCGGCCGCACTGGCGGCCGTGGGCCTGGCGGGGCAGGGCGCGCTGTACCCCGCGCAGCTGTCGGGCGGCATGGCGCAGCGCGTGTCGTTGGCGCGCGCGCTCGCACGCGAGCCCGAGCTGCTGCTGGCCGACGAGCCCTTCTCGGCGCTGGACGCGATCACGCGCGCGCAGATGCAGGACCTGCTCGTCGACGTGGTCCACCGCTGGCACACGGCCGCGCTGCTGGTCACGCACGACATCGACGAGGCCATCCTGGTCGGCGACCGCATCGTGCTGATGGGCGGCGCGCCGGGCCGCATCCTGCAGTCCTGGACCGTGGACATCCCGCGCCCGCGCGAGGCGCACCCTGCCGCCGTCACGGCGCTGCGGCTGCAGGTGCTGCAGGCGCTGCGCGACGCGCGCGCGCCCTGTCTTTCTCTCTGAACCTCTTTCCTACGCTGGAGCCCGCATGTCTCTTCTTCCGACCACCACGCCCCATGTTTGCGCCGCAAGCGATTGCGGCTGCGGCATGACGCGGCGCGACCTGCTGCGCCTGTCGGCGCTGGCCGGCGCCGCGACGCCGCTGCTGCGCGCGGGCGACGCCGCGGCCCAGGCCGCGCGCGGCGACGACCAGCCCGTCAAGATCGGCTATTTGCCCATCACCGACGCCACGCCGCTGCTCGTGGCCCATGGCCGCGGCCTGTTCGCGCAGCAGGGCCTGAAGGCCGAGGCGCCGCGCCTGTTCCGCAGCTGGGCACAGATCGTCGAGGCCTTCGTGGCCGGCCAGGTCAACGTGATCCACCTGCTGTCGCCGGCCACGCTGTGGGTGCGCTACGGCGCCAAGTTCCCCGCCAAGGTCGTGATGTGGAACCACGTCAACGGCTCGGGCCTCACGGTGCTGCCCGAGATCCAGGGCGTGGCCGACCTGGGCGGGCGCACGGTGGCCGTGCCGTTCTGGTACTCCATCCACAACATCTTGCTGCAGGACCTGCTGCGCGGCGCGGGCCTGACGGCCGTCACGCGCGCGCGCGGCGCCTCGGTGGGCCCCAAGGAGGTCAACCTCGTGGTCATGGCGCCGGCCGAGATGGTGTCGGCCCTGGCCGGCAAGGGCATCGCGGGCTACATCGTGGCCGAGCCCTTCAACGCCGTGGCCGAGATCGCCGGCGTGGGCAAGGTGCTGCGCTTTTCGGGCGATGTCTGGCGCGACCATGCCTGCTGCGTGACCTTCCTGTCGGAGCGCGACATCGCCGAGCGGCCGGCCTGGGCACAGCGCGTGACCAGCGCGCTCGTGCAGGCCCAGCGCTGGGTGCTGGACAACCGGCTGGAGACCGCCACGCTGATGTCCAACGCCGGCCCCAACAAGTACACGCCGCACAGCCCGCAGGCGCTGGCCAAGGTGCTGGCGTCGACCGACTACGCCGACTACGAGAAGAGCGGCGTGGTGCACCACAAGGGCTGGGCGCAGCGGCGCATCGACTTCCAGCCCTACCCGTACCCGAGCTACACCGAGCGCCTGGTCGGCGCGATCAAGGCCACGCGCATGGAGGGCGACAACGCCTTCCTGGACAAGCTGGAGCCGGCCTTCGTCGCGCGCGACCTCGTCGACGAGCGCTTCGTGCGCAAGGCCATCGCCGAGGTGGGCGGGCCGCAGGTGTTCGGCATCCCGGCCGGCTTTGCGCGCAAGGAAGTCTTCGCGCTGTGATGCGCCGCGTGATGCCCGGCCTGTTGCTGCCGCTGGCCGGCCTGGCGGTGGTGGGCCTGCTGTGGTGGATCGGCGCGCTGCTGCTGGCGCAGCGCACGCCCGTGGCCGCGGCCTTCGCGCCGGGGCCGGCCATGCAGGCGCTGTGGCGCCTGCTGGGCCAGCCCGACATCTGGGAGCACGCGGCGCTGAGCCTCACGCGCGTGGGCGTGGGCCTGCTGCTGGCCTTTGCCGTGGGCGTGCCGCTGGGCATCGCGACGGGGCTGTGGCGCGGCTTCGCGCAGGCCACGACGCCGGTGTTCCAGTTCCTGCGCATGGTCTCGCCGCTGTCGTGGATGCCGATCGCCGTGATGGTGCTGGGCGTGGGCGATGCGCCCGTGTACTTCCTGCTGGCCTTCGCGGCGGTCTGGCCCATCCTGCTGAGCACCGCGGCCGGCGTGGCCCAGCTCGACCCGAACTGGCGGCTGCTCGCGCGCAGCCTGTCGGCCACGGGCACCGAGACCGTCTGGCGCGTGGTGCTGCCGGGCATCACGGCGCAGATCCTCACGGGCGTGCGGCTGGCCATCGGCATCATCTGGATCGTGCTGGTGCCGGCCGAGATGCTGGGCGTGTCCGCCGGCCTGGGTTACTTCATCCTGGACACGCGCGACCGGCTGGCCTATGCCGAGCTCATGGCCGCGGTGGTGCTGATCGGCGCGCTGGGCTATGCGCTGGACCACCTGGCGCGCTGGCTGCACGCGCGCTGGCTGCACGCGCCCTGAGCGCACGAGCACGCCCTGCACGCCGCCGCGGCAACACCTAGAATGCGGCGGCTTGCACTGGCGCCTTGCGGGGCGCCATTCTTTTTCCCCCAGGCGCCTTGAGTTCCCCATCCCCCTCTTCGACGGCCTCCGGCCATGTGCTGGGCCACCCCGGCCTGCGCGCGTTCATGGCGGCCCGCGTGGCCGCGGTGCTGGCCACCCAGGTGCAGGCCGTGGTCGTGGCCTGGCAGGTCTATGACCTCACGCGCGATCCGCTCGCGCTGGCCTACGTGGGCCTGGCGCAGTTCCTGCCGATGCTGTGCCTGCTGCTGCCCGCCGGCGACCTGATCGACCGCTTTGCGCGCACGCCCATCCTGGCCGCGAGCTGGCTGGTCTCGGGCCTGTGCAGCGCGGCGCTGTGGTGGCTTTCGGGCCATGGGCTGGCCGGCGTGTCGGCCATCTACGGCGTGCTCGTGCTGTACGGCTGCGCGCGCGCGTTCGCGGGCCCGGCCATGCAAAGCCTGCTGCCGCAGATCGTGCCGCGCGAGCAGCTCGCGCAGGCCATCGCGGTCAACAGCATGTTGATCCGCAGCGCCACGATCGCGGGCCCGCTGCTCGGCGGGCTGCTGTACGCGGCGGGCGGCGCCGAGCTGACCTACCTGGCCTGCCTCGCTTGCTTCGTGCTGGGCGCCGTGCTGCTGTCGCGCGTGACCGTGGCGCATGCCGAGCCGCCCGCGGTGTCGGGCACGATGTGGCAGCGCTTTGGCATCGGCATCCGCTTCATTGGCTCGCGGCCCGTGATCCTGGGCTGCATCTCGCTGGACCTGTTCGCCGTGCTGCTGGGCGGTGTCGTGGCGCTGCTGCCGATCTACGCGCACGAGGTGCTGCATGTGGGGCCCGAGGGCCTGGGCGCGCTGCGCAGCGCCATGGCCGTGGGCGAGGTCGGCATGGGCCTGTACCTGAGCACGCGGCCGCTGCGCCGCCACGTGGGCGCGACCATGTTCGCCGCCGTGGCCGTGTTCGGCCTGGCCAACCTCGTGTTCGCGCTCTCGCACTGGTTCTGGCTGTCGTTCGCGGCGCTGATGGTCGCCGGCATGGCCGACATGGTCAGCGTGTTCATCCGCAGTGCGCTCGTGCAGTTCTCCACGCCCGACACCATGCGCGGCCGCGTGCAGGCCGTCAACATGCTGTTCATCGGCTCGTCCAACGAGCTCGGCGAGTTCCGCGCGGGCACCAGCGCGGCCTGGCTGGGGCCGGTGGGCGCGGCCGTGGCGGGCGGGCTGTGCACGCTGGGCGTGGTGGGAGGATGGACGCTCGCGTTCCGCAGCCTGCGGCGGCTGGACCGCTTCGAAGAGGCGAGCCCGCGGCCCTGAGGTGGTGGCTGGGGCGTTCCCAGCTCAGCGCGGGCCGACCGCGCGCTGGACGGCATCGTCGATCGCGCCCTGGAGGTTCAGCAGGCGCACCATGCTCAGGCCATTGGAGCTGGCGTTGATGATGGTCTGCACGTTGATGTTCTGGTTGTTCAGCGTGTTCTGGATGACCAGGCCATTGCGCAGACCCGCGAGATCGGCAGGCGCGCTGTTGCCGGGGCCGTTCTGCACGAGCTTGAGCTCGGTGATCTGCTCGTGCAGGCGCGCGGCCTGCGCCGCGTTCAGGCGGGACATGTCGGACAGGTTCAGCCTGGACTCGGTGACCAGTGCGCCATTGACGTAGACCGCCCGCGTGATGCCGAAGTTCACGAGCAGTCCGCCGCCGACGTCGAAGCCGCCGCGCATGTGGGCCAGCGTGCGGTTGCTGACGGTGCGCCACACGCTGCCGTCGGCGGGCGGCGGGTCCGGCTCGGCCGCCATGGCTTGGCCGAGCGCCGCGGCCAGAACGGCCAGCAGGGCGATCTCGCGGCCCCAGCGCGTTGCACAGGCAGGCATCAGAAGTCTCCGGGACCGCGCCGCGGCAGGTTGATGCCGGCCGCGCCGTCGCGGTGCAGGCTGTCGCGGAGGGGTGCGCGCTGGGCCACCCGCCAGTCGGCGGGCAGGTTGAAGCGTGCGGCCTCCATGCGGTTGTGCACGACGAACAGGATGCGGTTCTGCCAACTGGCATCGAAGGCCTGGCGCGACACGGCCCGGGTGCCGACCGCGGGGTCGCCGATCAGCACGCGGTCGGCCTGCAGGCCCTTGACCACGACGAAGTGGAAGTAGCCCTTCTCGTTGATCAGCACGATGGCGGGCAGGCCGGCCGCGCTGAGTTGCTCCAATGGCTGCTCGAAGCCGTCGGCCTCGTAGCCCAGCGTGGCGAGCAGGCGTTTCATGTCCAGCAAGGAAAAGCCCTCGCGCTGGATCTTGGCCTGGTCACCCCGGTCGTACATGTGTTCGAAGACGGCCTGCTCGGTCATCGGGTGGCCGTAGTGGTGGGTCAGCAGGGTGGCAAGGGCTGCCGAGCCGCAACTGAAGTCGAATTGCTGCAGCAAGGTGCTGGCCCAGCGGGCCTGGCGCATGCTGACCACGGGCACGTGGAATTCTCCGGCCCCCATCGAGGGCAGGTGCGCGACCTGCGCCGGTGCCGTGCCGGCACCGGTGAGGAGCGCGAGGGACAGCAGCAGATGGCGCATGCCCGCACCGTCATTGCAGCTGCAGATGCAGGACCACCGCGTTCTGGATCAGAACGTTGGCACCGCTGTTCTGGATCACCACCGGGATGCCGTTCATGTTCGCGAACGAGCCCGCGCTGATGTCGTTGTTGCCGGTGCTGACCTGCTGCGCCGTGTTGTTGGCCGTGGTGCCGGCCAGTGTGACGTCGTTCTTGACGATCTGGGTGCCGCCGCGGTGGCGCGCCAGTTCGGCGGCCGCGATCGGCTGGCTGAAGCCGCCCCGTGCCGGCGTGGCGTTGCTGCCTGGGAAGGGGCCGGTGGTTTGTGCCGCGACCGGTGTCGTCGCGGCACACACCAGCAGCAGGGCCGTGGCCCATGGCGTTGTTGTGCTTGGCATGGCGTGTCTCCTGCGCATTCGACCCTGCGGGCAGAACCCTGTGAGCGCCATGCCGCCTGCACCCATGGGCGCGGGCGGCACGGCGTCACCGGCCCGGCCTCATCGGCCCACGGCCAGGTTGGCTTGCACGTTCACGCTTTGCTGGACCAGCGCGGCGAACCCGCTGTTCTGGCTCGCGACCATGATGCCGGCAGCCGACTGCCCGACGCTGCTCATGGTGTTGGACATGTCGAAGCTGCCCGCATTCACGGTGTTCGTCCCGCCGGCCCCGCCCATGCCGCCAGCGCCCGCACCGCCCATGCCGCCCTGGGCGGTGTTGGTGCCGCCGTTGCCCGCGCCGCCGGCCCCGCCGGTGCCCGAGCCACCAGCCCCCCCGGCACCTGCCGTGGCCGTGCCGCCCGTGGCAGCGCCCCCGGTGGCGCTGCCATTGGTGGCTGCGCCGCCGGCGCCGCCCGTGCCGGCCCCCGCCGTGCGTGCACCGCCTCCGGCCGTGGACGATGCGGTGCCGCCTGCGCCGCCCGCGCCGCCTGCGCCGCCCACACCACCGGCGCCCGAGGTCGCCGTGTCGGCGCCAGGCCCGCGGGCACGCGCATTGCCGCTGTTGCCGCCCGAGCCGCCGGAGCCGGCGGAGCCGCCATCGGCGGAGGTCTTGCCTGCGTCATCGCCGCCGCCCGCACTGCCGCCGCGTGCACTGCCGCCGCGGCCGCTATCGGCGCTGCCATTGCTGGCGCTGGTCCGGACGCTGCCCACGCTGGCCCGCCCGCCATCGCTGCCGCTGGCCGCGTAGCCGTTGCCACCTTCGCCGCCATTGCCGCGACCGCTGGCCGAACCGCCGCGGGCATTGCCGCCATCACCGCCGGTGGCCCGCCCGCCATTGGCATCACCGCTGTTGCGGGCCTGGTTGCCGATGTCGGAGATGCGGTTGCCCGAGACCGAGCCTTCCAGCTTGCTGATGGCCGTCGCGGACGACACATTGAAGGCGTTCGTGAAGGTGCCCATGGACCCGTTGTTCATCGCGACGGAACGCGAAGCGCTGGCCCGGGCGTTGCCCGTGTCGCGGTAGTTCGTGCTGCTGTCGGTCGAAGTCCTGGTGTGCGTGCTGGAGTCGGTGTTGGTCTTGGTGTGGGTGCTGGAGTCCGTATTGGTCCTGGTGTCGGTCTTGGTGGTGGTGTCCGTGCTGGTGCTGGTGTTCGTGCTCGTGTTGGTGTTGTCTCCGGTTTCGGTTCGCTGTCTGGCCGTCTGATCGGTGTCGTTGGCGTGCGCCACGACCGTCAGACCCAGGCCGAATACTGCGGCGAGTGCAGACGCCAAAAGCGTTCTTTTCATAGAGCCTCCAATGATGTTTTGGACAAGTGAGGACAGGTGAAGCCGCCATGCGACGACTCCTGGAGCCCATGAGCAAGCTGCGTGCCCAAGGCACCGTCCATACATCTATTTCGATACGCAGCATTCGCATGCACAGGCGCTTGCTGTTTTTTTGTCGACTTTGTAGACAGTCCAACATTCAGGCGTCGAATCATTTGTCACGCTCACGTGACGACAGATACGGTCTGTACCGTTTGTTGCCCTGGGCGTGGCAACGGCAGCGCGCGATGGCGGCAGGCCGGGGCCATGGCCGGCGCAGATCCGCGCCCTGTTGCGTGTGTCTCAGTACTGGGACAGGAGCGGGGCCCCGGAGCGCGGGCTGCGCGGCCCGCCATGGGCTTGCAGCCCTGTGCGGACGCGCGATCGGCCTTCCAGCGAACTGCATCAACTGTGTGGCAAATCATGTCTTTGCTTCTTTTGAATTCGCATCGGAAATGAAAATGAAACGTATGCAATTGAGTATCAGGACTACACTGCCCCGTAACAGGGAGCAATAAATACCAAGCCATGGCCTGGCTTGGATAAGAAGGGGATGCGCCATGCAAGCTCTGCGCGTAGATGTGCCCTTGATGCTGTTGGCGTGGGCCTTGCCCTTCGCCAGCGCCCATGCGCAAGAGCGGCCTGTTGCCCGCACCGCAGACCAGCGCATCGACGCCCTGCAGCAACAGGTTCTGGAGTTGGGGCAGCAGCTCGAGGTCTTGCGCCAGCAGCTCGCGGACCAATCCGCAGCGCAGCAGCGCGGGTCCCTCGCGCGTGGCGCCGCGCTCGCCGAGCCGGCCGAGCAGCCGCTGCCGCAGGGGCCCGCAACAGCGGGCGCGGCCGACGTCGCCGACGACAGCACCCGGGCGGTACGTGTCGGCCAGGCGCCTGCCGAGGACCCTGCGCCGCCCAAGGTGGCCCAGCTGTTCGACCAGCCCGGCATCCTGACGCCGAAGGGGCGCTACGTGCTGGAGCCCTCGCTCCAGTACGGCTACTCGTCGAGCAACCGGGTGGCCCTGGTGGGCTACACCGTCATTCCCGCCTTGTTGATCGGCCTGATCGATGTGCGCGAGGTCAAGCGCCATGTCATGACCGCGGCGGTCACGGGGCGCTGGGGATTGAGCAACCGCCTGGAGGCCGAGATCCGCGTGCCCTATGTCTACCGCTCCGATGCCACGATCAGCCGCGAGATCTTCACGGGCTCGGCATCCGACAAGGTGTTCAACACCAGCGGGTCGGCGATCGGGGACGTCGAACTGGGCCTGCGCTACCAGCTCAACCAGCCCCAGGGACGGGACCCGTACCTGATCGGTTCGCTGCGCGTGAAGACCCGCACCGGCAAGGATCCGTTCGAGGTCGTGACCGACTGTGTGACGCGCTGCATCGGCAACACCACAGGCACCGGCCTGCCCATGGAACTGCCCACGGGCTCGGGCTTTTATTCGCTGCAGACGGGCCTGACCTGGCTGCTGCCCGCGGACCCTGCCGTGTTCTTCGGGAGCGTGAGCTACACCCGCAACTTCGGCAGAAGCAACGTGAGCCGCCTGGTGCAGGGCGGGCAGCGCGAGTTCATCGGCAACATCAAACCCGGCGATGTGGTGGGCGTCAACTTCGGCATGGGGCTGGCGCTCAATGAACAGTCCACCTTCAGCATCGGTGTGGACCTCAATTCCGTCGCGCGGACCAAGCAGAACGGGGAGTCGGTCCAAGGGTCGGTGCGCACGCAGCTGTCGTCCTTGCTGCTGGGCTACTCCTACCGGCTCAGCCCGACGACCACGCTGAATGTCACCGTCGCCGCC
>DATKFT010000571.1:0-3023 GCA_035544335.1 Pseudorhodoferax sp. | reverse complement strand
CTTGAAGGAGACCCCATGACCCATCCCACCACCCGCCGCCCGCGCTCGATCGAGGTCGCAGGCGTGACCCATGGCGCCGCGCCGATTCCGATGGCGGCGCGCGTCGGCAACATCCTCATGACCTCCGGCGTGCTGGGCAAGGACCCGGCCACCGACCAGCTGCCGGCCGATGGCCCGTCCCAGGCCCGCTTCCTGTTCCAGAACCTGCGCACCGTGCTGGCCAACGGCGGCGCCACGCTCGACGACGTGGTGCGCATCACGGTCTTCGTCAAGGACAACGGCCAGCGCGAGGCCATCAACGCCGAATGGCTGAAGTGCTTTCCCGACCCGCACGACCGGCCGGCACGGCATACGCAGGTGGTGGACCTGCCGGGCACCATGCTCGTGCAGCTCGAAGCCATGGCCGTCATCCAGGACCGCTGACATGGCCGAGGACTTCGTCAAACGCCTCGCGCGGCTGGACTGCTGCGCCGTCTCCGACGCCATGGACAAGCTGGGCCTGGCCGGCGGCGTGAGCGGCCTGGAGCAGCGCGCCAGCACGCGCCGCATCGCCGGCCGTGTCGTCACCTACCGGCTCGTGCCCAAAGACGATGCGCCCGCCACGTCCGGCCCACCGCGCCACCTGGGCACCACGGCCGTCGAGGCCGCGCAGCCCGGCGACATCATCGCCGTGGAGCAGCGCAGCGGCCTGGACGCCGGCTCCTGGGGCGGCATCCTGTCGCTGGCCGCCAAGCTGCGCGGCGTCGCGGGCGTGATCGCCGACGGCCCCGTACGCGACATCGACGAGGCGCGCGGCCACGACTTCCCCATCTACTGCCGCAGCCTCACGGCCCGCACCGCGCGTGGCCGCGTGGCCGAGGCCTTCACCAACCAGCCCATCACGCTGGGCGAGGTCGTGGTCCACCCCGGCGACTACGCGATCGCCGACGCGAGCGGCGTGGTCTTCGTGCGCGCGGACGACATCGCCCGCGTGCTGGACGCCGCCGAAGCCATCGCCGGCCGCGAGGCCGCCATGGCCCGCGCGCTGATGGCCGGCCAGCCCGTCAGCCAGGTCATGGGCGCCGACTACGAACACATGTTGCGATGAGACCACCCCGTTTGGATGTCTCACTTCGTGGAGGCATCCCATCCCCCTCAAGAGGCGCACCCGGCGGCCTGGCAGAGCCAGTTCCGCGGCTGCGCTGGCATGGCCTGCTCCGCGGCCGTTGGAGCCGCTGCTTGCGACCTGGTGTGTGCCCTGCGAATGACGCGCCGGGGAATCACCACTGAGATGAAACGAGAAACACCATGAACGACACCAACGTCGCGCGCGCCGCGCGACTGGACACCGCCACGCTCAGCGACGCGCTGGACAAGCTGGGCCTGAACGGCCAGTGCTACCGCATCGCGCCGCGCAGCACGGCCTCGCGCATGGCCGGCCGCGCCTGGACGCTGCTCTACGGCCCGGCCGGCCACCCGGCCGGCACCGTGGGCGACTACATCGACGATGTGCCGGCCGGCAGCGTCATCGTGCTGGACAACGGCGGGCGCGACAACGCCACCGTCTGGGGCGACATCCTGACCGAGGTCGCGCACGCCAAGGGCATCGCGGGCACCGTGATCGACGGCATCTGCCGCGACGTGGCGCTGAGCCTGCAGCTGGGCTACCCCATCTACAGCCGCGGCCACTGGATGCGCACGGGCAAGGACCGCGTGCAGGTCGAGGCCACGGGCGTGCCCGTCAACATCGGCGACGTGCGCGTGTGCCCGGGCGACCTCGTGCGCGGCGACGCCGATGGCGTGGTCGTGATCCCGCAGGCGCAGGAGGAGCAGGTGCTGGCCACGGCCGAGGCCATCGAGCAGGCCGAGGACGCGATCCGGGCTTCGGTGCGGGACGGCATGGGGCTGCGCGAGGCCCGCGTGCAGCACGGCTACCACCAGCTGCAGACGCGGGAGGCCAAGTGAGCGCCGCGCTGCCGCGGCCCAGCGGCCCGACCATCCAGGGCAGCATCGAGCGCGTGGACGCGGCCACGGTCGCCGCCGCCCGCGCGCTGCCGGCCGCCACGCTGCACGAGGCCGCTGGCCGCATCGGTGTGCTGCCCTCGGCCATCAAGCCCGTGGCGCCCGCCTTCCGCGTCTGCGGGCCGGCCCTCACCGTGCAGTCGCCGGGCGGAGACAACCTGTGGCTGCACCGTGCGCTGTACGTGGCCGAACCCGGCGACGTGCTGGTCGTGCATGTCAGCGGCGCGTACGACTTCGGCTACTGGGGCGAGATCATGTCGGCCGCGGCCCAGGCGCGCCAGCTCGGCGGCCTCGTCATCGACGGCTGCGTGCGCGACGGCGCGGTGCTGGCGGACTTCGGGTTCCCGGTGTTCGCGCGCGGCCTCTGCATCCGCGGCACGGGCAAGGACTTCGGCGCGCGCGGCTGGATCAACCACCCGGTGCTGTTCGACGCGCTCGTGGTGCAGCCGGGCGACCTCGTCGTGGGCGACACCGATGGCGTGGTTGCGCTGCCGCGCGCCCGTGCGGCCGAACTCGTGCAGGCGGCCCGGGCACGCGAGGCCAAGGAGGCCGGCATCGTGCAACGCATCCGGGCCGGCGAGCGCACGCTCGAGGTCTACAACTTCTGATGGCCACCGAACCCACCCGGCTGTCGGTGCGCGTGCATGCCGTGCGGGCCGAGGCGCTGGACGTGCTGTCCTTCGAGCTGCGCGCGGCGGACGGCGGCGCGCTGCCGGCCTTCACGGCCGGCAGCCACATCGACGTCGAGATCCCCACGGCCGCCGGGCCGCTGCTGCGCCAGTACTCGCTCAGCAACGACCCCGAGGAACGCCACCGTTATGTGGTCGGCGTGGGCCGCGATGCGGCCAGCCGCGGCGGATCGGTCGCTCTGCACGACCAGGTGCGCGCCGGCGCCTTGCTGCGCATCGCCGCGCCGCGCAACAACTTTGCGCTCGACGAGGCCGCGCCGCTGAGCGTGCTGGTGGCGGGCGGCATCGGCATCACGCCCATGCTGGCCATGGCGCGCCGGCTCGCAAGGCTGG
>DATKFT010000570.1:0-2796 GCA_035544335.1 Pseudorhodoferax sp. | reverse complement strand
GCCGCACGGTGGCGCGCTGCGCCCAGGCCGAGAGCACCCAGCCCGCACTGGTGCGGCTGGCCAGCGTGGCCATGGCGCGCGCGCGCGACGGCAAGCCGCTGGACATCGAGATGCTGGCCGAGTGGCTGGCCGCGCGCGCGGGCCTGCCGTACCAGCGCATCGATCCGCTCAAGGTGGACGTGGGCAAGGTGGCCGAGACCATGAGCGCCGTCTATGCCGAGCGCCACAAGGTGCTGCCGCTGCAGGTCGGCGCGAGCGAGGTGGTGGTGGCCACGGCCGAGCCCTTCGTCAGCGACTGGGTCGCCGAGGTCGAGCGCCAGTCGCGCCGCAGCGTGCGCCGCGTGGTCGCCAACCCGCTGGACATCCAGCGCTACACGGCCGAGTTCTTCGCGCTGGCCAAGTCGGTCCGCGCGGCGCAGAAGGCCGGCGGCAGCGCGGGCCTGGCCAGCTTCGAGCAGCTTGTCGAGCTGGGCAAGTCCAACAAGACGCTGGACGCCAACGACCAGGGCGTCGTGCAGCTCGTGGACTGGCTCTGGCAGTACGCCTTCAACCAGCGCGCCAGCGACATCCACCTGGAGCCGCGGCGCGAGCAGGGCGTGGTCCGTTTCCGCATCGACGGCGTGCTGCACCCGGTCTACCAGATGCCCATGGGCGTCATGAACGCCATGGTGGCGCGCGTGAAGCTGCTGGGCCGCATGGACGTGGTGGAAAAGCGCCGGCCGCAGGACGGCCGCATCAAGACGCGCAAGACCAGGGCCCCCATGCTCGGCGCTGGCGCGTCCTCGCTGCCCCCCGAGGGGGCACCACCTCGGGGCGGCCCCTCGGCGGCCGACGCGTACGACGAGGTCGAGATGCGGCTGTCCACCCTGCCCACGGCCTTCGGCGAGAAGATGGTGATGCGCATCTTCGACCCCGACACGGCCGTCAAGGACCTGGACGCGCTGGGTTTCTCGCCGCACGATGCCCAGCGCTGGGAGGCGCTGGTGCGCCAGCCGCACGGCGTGATCCTGGTCACGGGGCCGACCGGCTCGGGCAAGACCACCACGCTGTACTCCACGCTCAAGCGGGTGGCGACCGAGGCCATCAACGTCAGCACCATCGAGGACCCGATCGAGATGATCGAGCCGTCCTTCAACCAGACCCAGGTGCAGCCGCAGCTCGATTTCGAGTTTGCCGAAGGCCTGCGTGCGCTGATGCGCCAGGACCCCGACGTGATCATGGTCGGCGAGATCCGCGACCTGCAGACCGCCGAGATGGCGGTGCAGGCCGCGCTGACCGGCCATCTCGTGTTCTCCACGCTGCACACCAACGACGCACCCGCCGCGCTCACGCGGCTCATGGAGCTGGGCGTTCCGTCCTATCTGCTCAACGCCACCGTGCTGGGCGTGCTCGCGCAGCGGCTCGTGCGCGTGCTGTGCCGGCACTGCCGCGCGCCGGACGAGGACACCACGGCCGAGGCGCTGAACCGCCTGGTCCACCCCTGGCGCATCAACGGCGCCTGCACGCCCTACAAGCCGGTCGGCTGCGTGGAATGCCGCATGACCGGTTTCATGGGGCGCATGGGCCTGTACGAACTGCTGACCGTCAGCGAGGCGTTCAAGGAAAAGCTGCAGCAGGGCGGTGGCCAGCCTTCCGCACTGCGCCGGCAGGCGCTGGTCGATGGCATGCGGCCGCTGCGGCTGGCCGGCGTGCTGCGCGTGGCCGAGGGGATGACCACCGTGGCCGAGGTGCTCGGAGCCACGCCGCAGCTCGAAGCGCCCGGCGCGTCCTGAGCTTTGCTTGGCAATTTGGTGGATGACGGTCCGCCGTGGACCCTAAAAATCCGGTTTTTGGTCAGCAAGACGTCAGCAAGTGTGTAGGTGGAATCCACATCTTTCCGCCATTTGAATGCCTCCACAATCGCGCCACCTTTTGCTGAGGAGGCATTTTTGTGAAGATCAAAAGTCAGAAAGACTTTTTCTCAGGGGTCATGTTCACTGCGGTGGGTGTGGCGTTCGCCTGGGGAGCAACGACCTACACGGTCGGCACGGGAGCCCGCATGGGCCCGGGCTATTTCCCGTTGATGCTGGGCATCGTGATGGCCGTGATCGGCCTCATCATCATCTTCACCTCGCTGGTGACCGAGACGCCGGACGGCGCCAAGATCGGCAGCTGGGCCTGGAAGCAGGTGATCTTCATCCTGGGGGCCAACTTCGCGTTCGGCGTGTTGCTGGGCGGTCTGCCCAGCCTGGGCATTCCCGCCATGGGCATGATCGCCGCCATCTACGCGTTGACCATCATCTCCAGCCTGGCCGGCCATGAGTTCAAGCTCAAGTCGGTGCTGATACTGGCCACCGTGCTGGCGATCGGCAGCTACTTCGCGTTCATCTGGGCTTTGAAGCTCCAGATCCAGGTCTGGCCGACCTTCATCACGGGCTGAGTCGCACACCATGGATCTGATTCAAAACCTCTCGCTGGGTTTCGGCGTCGCGTTCACGCTGACCAACCTGCTGTACTGCCTGATCGGCTGTATCTTGGGCACGCTGATCGGCGTGCTGCCCGGCATCGGCCCGGTGGCAACGATCGCCATGCTGCTGCCGGCGACCTATGCGCTGCCCCCGGTGTCGGCGCTGATCATGCTGGCCGGTATCTGCTACGGCGCCCAGTACGGTGGTTCGACCACCGCCATCCTGGTGAACCTGCCGGGTGAGTCCTCGTCGGTGGTGACCGTGATCGACGGCTACCAGATGGCGCGCCGAGGCCGTGCGGGTCCCGCGCTCGCGGCGGCTGGCCTGGGCTCGTTCTTCGCGGGCTCGG
>DATKFT010000569.1:0-3723 GCA_035544335.1 Pseudorhodoferax sp. | reverse complement strand
AGCGTCCAGGGGCTGCCCGGGAAGCCGATCAAGGGCACGCGGCCGTTCAAGGCGCGGCGGATGGACGTGACCGCGTCGAACACATAGCGCAGCTTGGCCATGTCCGGCACCGCGAGCTGGGCCACGGCCGCCTCGTCGCGCACGGGCGTGGCGAAGCGCGGGCCCTCGCCGAGCGCGAAGGACAGGCCCAGGCCCATGGCGTCGGGCACGGTCAGGATGTCGCTGAACAGGATGGCGGCGTCCAGCGGGTAGCGCTCCAGGGGCTGCAGCGTGACCTCGGTGGCGTAGTCGGGGTTGGTGGCCAGCCCCATGAAGCTGCCGGCCTGCGCGCGCGTGGCGCGGTATTCGGGCAGGTAGCGGCCCGCCTGGCGCATGAGCCAGACCGGCGTGTGGTCGGTGGCCTGGCGCAGGCAGGCGCGCAGGAAGCTGTCGTTCTGGAGCGGGGCAAACATGGGGCGGGATTGTCGCCCACCGTCCGTCATCGCTTCACCATGCCCTGGCTCGACGCGCCGCCAGCAGGGTCCGGCATCGGGTGGAACGTCGCGGTGCCGGGGGCCGCGGAGCAGGCCATGCGAATGGCCGCCGCGGAACTGGCTCTGCCAGGCCGCTGGCGGCGCCCCCTGAGGGGGTATGCGCGCACACGCAGTGGGCGCGAAACGGGGTTGGGTTATTTCACCGGCAGGAACTGGAAGAACTGGCCGCCCAAGAGGCTTTGCACATAACCGATGGCGGCGCGCCGCAACTTCTCGGTCAGGTAGGCGGCCAGCAGGTCGAGCCGGCCGATGATCTTGCCGAACTCGCGCTCGAAGCTCAGGTTGCGCGCCGAGGCATTGATCTCGTCGGCCAGCAGCAAGGGCTGGCCGGCCTGGTCGCGGCGCGTGGCCAGCAGCCAGGCGGCGGCCTCGATGTTGCGCGCGGCGTTGTGCAGCAGCTGCGGCTCCAGGCCGTCGAGCAGGTGGAAGCTGGTCTTGCCGCCATGGGCCGTGATCAGCATGTCGGCCGTGGCATAGACGAAGGCGTTGACGCGGTCGCCCGCGAAGTCGCTCTGCAGTGCCAGCGCCATGGCGGCGATGTCGCGCCGGCCCAGCAGCGAGCTCGGAGGCTGGGCCATGCGGATCGCCGCGGCCAGGTGGTCGAGCGCGGCGTCGCGGCTCGCCTGGCCGTTGCGGCGCCACTCGGCCGGGTTGCGGCGGTACAGCTTGTCTGCCAGCAGCATGAGGCTGGCCAGGTTGTCGCGCATGGCCAGCGTGGCCATGCGGTTGGTGTCCGACTGCACGGCCTCGCCGGCCGAGGCCGGCTCGCCGCGTGCGCTGCCGCGCGTCGCCGGGGGGCTGCTGCAAGCCATGCCACCGAGCGGCAGGGCCAGCAGCAGCACGCGGCGGCGCATGGGCTCAGCCGAAATGGTCGAAGGAGCCGAAGCGCTGGGCCAGCGGCTGGCCGCCCGCGTCGAGCACGTGCACGCCGGGCTCGGCCGTGGTGGTGCCGATGCGCGTGACCGGCACGCCGGCCTGTGCCCCGGCCTGCTGCACGGCGGCGCGCGCGGCGGGCGGTGCCGTGAACGCGAGCTCGTAGTCGTCGCCGCCGGCCAGCACCAAGTCCAGCTGCTGCGCCGGCGACAGCGGTGCGCCACCGCAGCCCAGCAGGCCGAGCGCGGCCGCGGCCTCGATGCGCGCGCCCAGGCCCGAGGCCTTGAGCACATGGCCCAGGTCGCCCAGCAGCCCGTCGCTGACGTCCACGGCGGCCGTGGCCAGGCCCCGCAGCGCCTGGCCCAGCGCCACGCGCGGCGTGGGCCGCTCCATGCGCGCGCGGGCCTGCGTGAACACCTGCTGCGGCATGGCGAGCCTGCCGCGGAACACCTCGAGCGCGAGCCGCGCATCGCCCAGCGTGCCGCTCACATAGATGTCGTCGCCGGGCTGGGCCCCCGAGCGCAGCAGCGCCTGGCCGCGTGGCACCTCGCCGAACACCGTGATGCAGATGTTGAGCGGGCCGCGCGTGGTGTCGCCGCCGACCAGCTCGCAGCCGTGCGCATCGGCCAGCGCGAGCAGGCCTTCGGAGAACGGTCCCAGCCAGGCCGCGTCGGCCGCCGGCAGCGCCAGCGCCAGCGTGAAGGCCAGCGGTTTCGCGCCGCAGGCCGCCAGGTCCGACAGGTTCACGGCCAGCGCCTTGTGGCCCAGCGCCTGCGGGTCCACCGTGGACAGGAAATGCCGGCCCTCGACCAGCATGTCGCTGGAGATGGCCAGCTGCATGCCGGGGGCGGGCTGCAGCAGCGCGCAGTCGTCGCCCACGCCCAGCGCGGCGCGCTGCACGGGGCGCTTGAAGAAACGCTCGATGAGGTCGAATTCGCCCATCAGTGCCGCCCGGCCGCCCGAAGGCACTGATGCGTCCCCTCGGGGGGCAGCGATACGCGAAGCGATGAGCGTGGGGGCACTATGTCGTGCCGCCCGGCCGCCCGAAGGCACTGATGCGCCCCCTCGGGGGGCAGCGATACGCGAAGCGATGAGCGTGGGGGCTTGTTCATCTCAGGCCTTGCGGAACTGCTCGGCTGCTTGCCGGACCACCTCGGCCAGCAGCCGTTCCTCGCCCTGGCGCTCGCGCAGCCAGCGCGCGTCGTTGCGGCTGGCCTGCACGTCGGCGCGCAGCAGCGCCAGCCCGTTCTCGGCGCCCAGCTCGCGTGCATGTGGTGCGATGCGCTCCAGGGTGGCCAGGATGTGCTCGCGCAGCGCCATGTGCTCGCCCGTGGCCGGGTCCACGTAGACCGCGTCCAGCCCGAAGCGGCAGGCCTGGAAACGGTTGTAGGTGTAGACCAGATAGTCGTCCTCCGTCGGCACGAAGGGCTTGTCGTGCATGCACCAGGCCGCCAGGCTCTGCACGTAGGCGGCCAGCGCGGCGGCGCGCTGCACGGTCAGCGGCGTGTCGAACACGCGGATCTCGATCGTGCCGTACTCGGGCTTGGGCCGGATGTCCCAGTAGAAGTCCTTCATGCTCTTGACCACGCCGGTGCGCGTCATCTTGCCGAAGTAGTCCTCGAACGCGTCCCAGGTCAGCGCGAACGGCGCGCGGCCCGACAGCGGGAACGCGAACACCGAGTTCAGCCGCGCCGAGTCGAAGGCCGTGTCCTGGCCCTGCACATAGGGCGAGGAGGCCGACAGCGCGATGCAGTGCGGGATGTAGCGCGACAGCTGGTGCAGCGTCACGAGCGCGGTGTCGGCGTCCGGGCAGCCGATGTGCACATGCTGGCCGAAGATCGTGAACTGCTTGGACAGGTAGCCGTACAGCGCCGAGAGTTCGCGAAAGCGTGGCTTGTCGTAGATGCGCTGCTGGTGCCATTGCTGGAAGGCGTGCGTGCCGCCGCCCAGGATCGCGATGTTGAGCTTGTCGGCGCAGGCCACGAGTGCATCGCGCAGCTGCGTGAGCTCGTCCAGCGCCTGGCCCGCGCTGGTGCACACGCCCGTGGAGATCTCGATCATGCTGGAGGTCATCTCCGGCACCACCGAGCCCGGCAACTTGCGGCCCGCCATCAGGCGCAGCATGTCCTGCGCGTAGGGCGCGAGGTCGTAGTCGTGCGTGTTGACGAGCTGCAGTTCCAGCTCCACGCCCAGCGAGAGCGCGGCAGAGCGGCCGAAGGGCTCCAGGCCGGCCGGGGGCTGGTGCTCGGCGGGCGTCGATACGCCCAGCGGTGGCACGGCGGCGCTCATTCCAGTCCTCCCCGGCCGCTGTCGCCGG
>DATKFT010000568.1:0-2686 GCA_035544335.1 Pseudorhodoferax sp. | reverse complement strand
CGTGGACCAGCCGCAGGAAGTCGATGCCGAGCTCGCTGCGTTCGCGCATCCAGGCGCCCGGCGAGGCCAGCACGGCGGCCATGGTCGGCAGCGCCACGAGCTCCTTCTCGTAGACGTAGCGCAGCTGCTGCGCATCCAGCGGGTCGCTGCCCAGGCCCAGGCCCAGCGCGTAGAGGATGGTGTCGCGCGCGCCATAGCTCTGGCGCACCTCGCCCGAACGCCAGGCCTTGGCTTTGTCGTAGTCGATCATGGAACGGTCTCAGTCAGGTGAAAAGGAATCGGCGGCGGGCCAGCGGAACTGCGCGGGCTCGCGCGCGGCGAAGCGGCGGCCGGCCTCGCGCGCGTAGTCGCTGCCCGAGGCCACAGCCTGGCCGGCGGCCTCCAGGTCCAGCATGGTGGCCAGTTCGCTGTCCAGCGACTGGCGCAGCGCGCGCTTGGACAGCCGCACGGCGGTGGCGGAGGCGCCCTCGAAGCTGTGGGCCAGGGCCAGCGCGCGCGGCAGCAGGGCCTCGGGCGGCAGGATCTCCAGCGCCAGGCCCATGGCCAGGGCCTGCTCGGCGCCGAACTCGCGCGCCGAGTAGATGAGCTCGCGCGCGCGCTGCAGCCCCACCGCACGCGGCAGCGTGTACCAGGCGCCCAGGTCGGGCACCAGGCCGACGCGGTGGAACACCATGGCCATGCGCACGCGCCGGCTCACGAGCACCATGTCGGCGAGCAGGGCCAGGCTCAGGCCGGCGCCGTAGGCCACGCCGTCCACGGCCGCGATGAGGGGCTTGTCCAGGCCGTCCAGCGCGAGCACGAGTTCGCGGTAGCGGCGCATGCCGGCATGGCGCTGCTCCGGGCTGCGTGGCCCGCCCTGCCCGGCCTCGCGCAGATCGCCGCCCGCGCAGAAGTCGCCGCCGGCCCCGGCCAGCACGATGGCGCGCACGGTGTCGTCGCCGTGCAGCGCGCGCACGGCCGCCGCGAGCCGGTCGGCCATGGCGGTGTCGAGCGCATTCTTGGCCTGCGGCCGGTTCAGCGTGAGGATGGCCACGCCGGCCTCGCGCACCACGCGCAGGCCTGCCCTGTCATCCTCACCGCCCTCCCCGCCGTGCAGGGCCTCGGATGCCTGGTTCGCGTTCATGCGGGTGCTCCCGCGCGCACGGACACCGGCACGCCGTTCTCCACCAGGTCGCAGTACTCGGTCATGCCCAGCGCCGTGCGCCCCTCGCAGCGGTACTCGCTGAGGCTTTCGGTGATGCGCGTGTAGCTGCCGCCGTCCGCGGCCCCCGCGCGCCGGTGGCGCAGCGGCACGGTGGCCAGCACGCGCGCCTGCAGCGTGTAGGTCTGCCGCGCCGTGCGCACCCAGGCCTGCAGGCTGCGCGGATACCAGGCCGCGTCGTAGTCGGTGGCTATGCCGCCGTCGAGCACGGGCTCGTAGACGCCGTCGCGCAGCACGTTGCCGCTCACGCGGGCCGGGCCGCCGCCGGGCTGGCCCTTGAGCGACAGCAGGATGCCGAAGCCGTCGTCCAGCGCGACCGGCAGCCACTTGTACCAGTAGAAGCTGTGCCAGTGCCGCGGCCCCCAGGACTTGTCGCGGTAGCCCGTGCCGCCGGACACCGCATGGCGCTGGCCGTCCACGGTGATATGGCCGTGCACGGCCATGTGCTGCTCGGTGTGGCCGCGGTACACGGCATGCGCGGGGTCCAGTGCCACGGGCTCGCCGTCCAGGCCGACGATCTCGCCGCCATGCATGGGCGAGACGCCCGTGAATTCCAGCGCGATCGAGGCCATGCGCTTGGGGTAGCGCTTGAAGGCCGCGCTCGGGTCGGCCATGGCGTGCGGGTCGTCCATCAGCAGCAGCTCGCCTTCGTAGGCCAGGCGCAGCCGCTTGAACGGCTCGAGCACGTCAAAGCGCATGCCGGCCGCCTGCATCGCGTCGTTGGAGCGGATCTCGGGCCGCGCGAACATGAAGCCCACCCGGCCATCGGGCAGGTAGACACAGCAGCTCATCTCGGCATGGCCTTCGTTCGGCCGGTTGCCGATGCGGGCCCACAGCCCGATGCGCTGGCGGCTGTCGAAGGCATTGAAGTACATGCTCTCGTTGTAGTTGGCGACCGGCTCGGGCGGGTGCGTGTACTCGTCGCGCGCATCGAGGCGGAGCATGGTGTCGGCAGGCATGTACATGGGGTGCTCCCGTGGGTGTCAATCGGTTTGCAGGGCCTGGGCCCAGCCGGCCTGGGCGGTCGCCGCCACGCGCGCGGCGACCTCGCGTGCGCGGCTGCTCGCGGCATTGCCGTCCAGCGCCCGGCGCGCCACGCCCTGCTGGATCGCGGCCAGCCGGAACATGTTGAAGGCCAGCTGGAAGTTCCAGTGCGTGCCGACATCGGCCGCCTGCAGGCCACGCGCCTGGCAGTACCAGGCCAGGTACTCCTGCGGTCCCGGAATGCCCAGCGGCGCGAGGTCCACGCCGGCCAGCGTGCGGTGCGTG
This sequence comes from Pseudorhodoferax sp., assembly GCA_035544335.1. Taxonomy (GTDB): domain Bacteria; phylum Pseudomonadota; class Gammaproteobacteria; order Burkholderiales; family Burkholderiaceae_C; genus Pseudorhodoferax. Next base: position 216 of record DATKFT010000568.1, on the reverse strand, counting down.
CCCAGCGGCAGGTACCAGCCCATGCAGTGGCAGGCCAGGTCGGCCAGCGGATCACCCAGCGTGGCGAGCTCCCAGTCCAGCACGGCCACGATGCGCGGCTGCGTGGGGTGGAAGACCACATTGTCCAGCCGGTAGTCGCCGTGCACGAGGCGGGTTTCGGACTGCGGCGGAATGCGCTCGGGCAGCCAGGCCATGAGCTGCTCCATCGCGGCGATC
>DATKFT010000567.1:0-5565 GCA_035544335.1 Pseudorhodoferax sp. | reverse complement strand
CGATCGCCACGGGCGAGAGCGAGTTCAACCGCTTCGACTTCCGCGACATCGCCGAGCTGCGCGCGGCCGACGTGTTCCAGCCCGACCTGGCCATCTGCGGCGGCATCTCCGAGGCCATGCGCATCGGCGCCATCGCCTCGGCCTGGAACATCAAGCTCGCGCCCCACCTGTGGACCGGCGCGCTGGCCTTCGCGGCCGGCCTGCATGTCGCGGCCGCCTCGCCGGCCGGCTGGCTGCTGGAGTACTCGGTGGGCGCCAACCCGCTGCTGCAGGAACTGGCCGAGGAGCAGTTCACGGTGTCGGGCGGCCTCATCGAGATCCCGGACCGCCCGGGCCTGGGCATCACCGTGCGCCAGGACTTCGTCGAACGCTACACGGTGGCCTGAGCACCCACGACAGGAGGAGACAAACCATGCAGAACACCCCCCTCACGCGGCGCCGCGCCGTGCTGTTCGGCGCCGGCCTGGCCCTGACGGCCGGCGCCGCACCGGCCCAGACCGCCTGGCCGCAGCGGCCCATCAAGTTCGTCGTGCCGGTCGCGGCCGGCGGCACCACCACCATCCTCGCGCGGCTGCTGGCCGACCGCCTGGCCCAGGGCCTGGGCCAGCCCGTGGTCGTGGACAACCGCCCCGGTGCGGGCGGCAACGTGGGCATGGACGCCGTGGCCAAGAGCGAGCCCGATGGCTACACGCTGCTGATGGGGCCGATCGGCCTGGCCATCAACCCGTCGCTGTACGCCAAGATGGCCTTCGACCCGCTCAAGGACCTGGTGCCCATCGGCCTGTACGCCGGCGTGCCCAACCTGCTGGTCGTGCATCCCGGCGTGCCGGCGCAGAACCTGGCCGAGCTCATCGCGCACGCCAAGGCCAACCCGGGCAAGCTGCACTACGCCTCCAACGGCAACGGCACCTCCAGCCACCTGGCGGCCGAGATGCTCAAGGCCGCCGCGGGCGTGGACATCGTGCACGTGCCCTACAAGGGCGGTGCACCGGCCATGCAGGACCTGATCGGCGGCCAGGTCGCGATGCTGTTCGACCAGATGCCTGCCGTGCTGCCCCAGGTGCAGGGCGGCCGCGTGCGCGCGCTGGGCGTCTCCAGCGCCAAGCGTTCGGCTGCGGCGCCCCAGGTGCCGGCCATCGCCGAGACCTTGCCGGGCTTTGACATGACGGTCTGGTTCGGCGTGCTCGCGCCGCGCGGCACGCCGGCCGAGATCGTGGCGCGCGTGAACGCCGAGATGCAACGCGTGCTGCACGACCCCTCGTTCCAGCAGCAGCTGGCCAGCATGGGCGTGGCCACCATGGGCGGCAGCGCCGAGGCCTTCACGGCCTACCTGCGCAGCGAGACCGAGCGCTGGGCCAAGGTCGTGCGCGATTCGGGCGCACGCATCGACTGAACCAAGGAGAGCTTTGCATGAAGAACTGGTCCCCCCTCGGCCGCCGTGCCGTGATCGCACTGGCCTGCACCGCCGCCATGGGCAGCCCGCTGCTCGCACAGGCGCAGAGCGACTACCCGAACAAGCCGATCCGCGTGATCGTGCCCTTCCCGCCCGGTGGCGCCTCCGACACGCTGGGCCGCATGGTGGCCCAGCACCTGCAGACCGCCTGGGGCCAGCCCGGTGTGGTGGAGAACCGGCCTGGCGCCGGCGGCAACATCGGTGCCGAGGCCGGTGCCAAGGCCGCACCCGATGGCTACACGCTGACGCTGGCCGCGGCCGGCTTCATGGCCGTGAACCCCTCGCTGTACCCCAGGCTCAGCTACGACTCGGCCACCGACTTCGCGCCCGTGGCGCTGGTGGTCAAGGCACCGCTGCTGCTGGTGGTCAACCCGCAGAAGGTGCAGGCCACCACGGCGCGCGCCTTCATCGAGCAGGCCAGGCGCGCGCCGGGCACGGTCACCATCGGCAACGGCGGCACCGGCACGGCCCAGCACCTGGGTGGCGTGAGCTTCGCGCTGGCCGCGGGCATCGATGTCGCGCACATCCCCTACAAGGGCAGTGCACCGGCCACCAACGACCTGCTGGGCGGCGTGTTCGACGCGCAGTTCGACAACCTCGTGACGCTGGTGCCCTTCGTCAAGAGCGGCAAGCTGCGCGCGCTGGGCGTGTCCTCGGCCCAGCGCGTGGCCGCGCTGCCCGAGGTGCCCACGCTGGCCGAGGCCGGCCTGCCCGGCTTCGAGGACGGCACCTGGTACGGCATCGTCGCGCCGCGCGGCACGCCCCAGCCCATCGTGGACCGGCTCAACGCCGAGATCCTCAAGATGCTGGCCCAGCCCGAGACGCGCGACAAGCTGCTGTCCATGGGCCTGGAGCCGGCCGGCAACAGCCCGGCCGCGTTCGGCCAGATGGTCCGCGCGGAGATCGCCAAGTACGCCAAGGTCGTGAAGGCCGGCAACGTCAAGATCGACTGAGCAGGCCTGGGCGTGGCCCGGCCACGCTCAGGCCATGAAGTTGCCGCCGTTCACGTCCAGCGTGGCGCCGGTCAGGTAGCTCGCGCCGTCCGAGGCCAGGAAGGCCACGGCGGCTGCCACCTCCTCGGGCCGGCCGAGCCGGCCCACCGGGATCAGCGCGGCCAGCGCGGCATTGGTCGCGGGGTCGACGGCCTGGGTCATGGCGCTGGCAATGCGGCCCGGCGCCACGCAGTTGACGGTCACGCCCTGCGCCGCGACCTCGCCCGCCAACACGCGCGCCAGGCCCGTGAGCCCGGCCTTGCTGGCCGCGTAGTGCGCGCCCGGCACCGGCGTGCGCGTGCGCGCGGCCTGGCTCGTGAGCATCACGACACGGCCCCAGCCGCGCGCGCACAGCGCGGGCAGGCAGGCCTGCGTGACCAGGAAGGCGCCGGTCAGGTTGACGGCCAGCACGCGCTGCCATTCGTCCAGCGGCATCTGGGCCACGGGCCGCTTGCGGCCCTCGGTCTTGGGCGAGATGCCGGCGTTGTTGACGAGGATCGCCAGGCGCTCCCAATGCGGCCCGAGGGCCGCGAGCTGCGCGGGCAGCGCACGCACGGCCTCGGCGTCGGCCACGTCCAGCGCGAGCGCGCTGGCGTCCAGGCCCTCGGCGCGCAGCTGCTGGGCGCTGGCCTGCGCCGTGTCCCCGAGGTCGGCCAGCACCACGGGATGGCCCAGCTCGCCGAGCCGGCGCGCGATGGCCAGGCCCAGGCCGCGCGCGGCGCCGGTCACGAGCGCCACGCGCTGGGCGGCGGGGGTGGATGGTTCTGTCATGAAGGCTCTCCCTAGAATGCCGGCGCATGGAATTGCGGCACCTGCGTTACTTTCTCGCCGTCGCAGAAGCGCGGCACTTCGGCCGCGCTGCGGCACGCTTGAACATCGCGCAGCCGCCGCTGTCGGTGCAGATCCGCGACCTCGAGGAGGAGATCGGCGCGCCGCTGTTCCAGCGCGGCCCGCGCGGCGCCACGCTGACCGATGCGGGCGTGGCCTTTCTGCCGCAGGCCGAGGCCGTGCTCGCGGCGGCGCGCCAGGCCACGGCCGTGGCGCGCGACGCGGCCGCAGGGCGCCGCGGCCGGCTCGTGCTGGGCTTCATCCCCACGCTGGCCTACACCTTGCTGCCGCATCTGCTGCCGGCCTACCGGCTGGCGCATCCGCGCGTGGCGGTGTCGCTGCGCGAGGTGCCGATCGCGGAGAAGGAGGACGCGCTGCTGTCGGGCCGCGTCGACGTGGCGCTGTACCGCCCGCCGCCGCGGCATCCGGAGATCGAGGTCGCGGCCATCGGCGAGGAGCGCATGATCCTCGCGCTGCCGCCCGGCCACCGGCTCGCGCGCAAGCGCCAGGTGGCGGTCGCGGCGCTGGCCGACGAGACGCTCGTGATGTACACGCCCAGCCTGGGCGACCGCGGCCTGTACGGCACGGTCGCGGCCTGGCTGCGCGGGCATGGCCTGCAGCCCACGTCGGCCGAGATCGCAGGCACCATCCCCACGGCGCTGGGCATGGTGCTGTCGGGTGCGGGCCTGGCCATCGTGCCCGAGAGCTCGGCCTGCCTGCGGCTGCCCGGCCTCGTGTTCCGGCCCTTCGCCGAGCCGGCCGCCCGCGTGCCGCTGGCCGTGTGCTGGCGCCACGGCGACCGCAGCGGCCTGGCCGCCTCGTTCGTGCAGCATGCGCGCGCGGTCCGGCATCCCTGGGTGGCCCCGTCTCTCAATTGAGCTTGATGCCGGCGGCCTTGACGACGTCGCCCCAGACACGGGTCTCGGCCGCCACCTGCTGCGCGAACGCGGCCGGCGCATTGCCCACGACGATGGCGCCGAGTTCGTCCAGGCTCTTGCGCGCAGCGGGCCGCGCCAGCACGGCCACCGTGGCCTGGTGGATGCGGGCCACGGTGGCCGGCGGGGTGTGCGCCGGCGCGAACAGGCCGAACCAGCCCTGCACGTCGAAGTCCTGGAGGCCGGACTCCTGCAGCGTGGGCAGGTCCGGCAGCGCTGCCGAGCGCGTGGCGCCCGTGGTCGCGAGCGCACGCAGCGCGCCGCTGCGCACATGGCCGATCGCCGAGGGCATGTTGTCGAAGCTGAGCTGCACGCCCTGCCCCCCGATCAGGTCGGTCAGCGCGGGGCCGCTGCCCTTGTAGGGCACGTGCATGAGCTTGAGGCCCGTGCGCAGATTGAACAGCTCGCCCGTCATGTGCGGCGTGTTGCCCGTGCCCGAGGACGCGAAGAACACCTTGTCGGGCCGGGCCTTGGCCCAGGCGATGAACTCCTGCACGGTGCGGGCCGGCACGGCCGGGTGCACGACCATGAGGTTGGGCACGGCCGCGATCAGCGAGATCGGCGCGAAGTCCCGCACCGTGTCGAACTTGAGCTCATAGATCCAGGGGTTGACGGTCATGTTGCCCGCCGTGCCCATCATGAGCGTGTAGCCGTCCGCGGGGGCGGCGGCCACGACGGCCGCGCCCACGTTGCCGCCGGCACCGGGGCGGTTCTCGACGACGACGGGCTGGCCCAGCAGCTCGGACAGGCCTGGTGCGACCAGGCGCGCGATGATGTCCGTGGTGCCGCCGGGCGCGTAGCCGACAACGATGCGGATCGGCCGCTTCGGAAAGTCCGCATCGCTGCCCTGCGCCAGCGCCGGCCCCAGCGCAGGCCCCAGGGCCGTACTGGCCAAACCCGCGCCGGCGGCGGCCAGCCAGCGGCGCCGGTCGGGATCGAAAACGGAGGCGGACGGTGGCGCGGCCCGCGGTGTTGTTGTGTGCATGGGGCTGTCTCCTGGCGTGGTGGGTCGGGTCCGCGGCGGGGCCGCTACAGGTGGATCTGGCTGATGCTGGCGCCGCCGCAGACGAACAAGGTCTGGCCGGTCGTGAAGCCGGCGCCGGGCGAGAGGAAATAGGCCACGGCCGCGGCGATCTCGGGCGGCGCGCCCATGCGCTGCATGGGCACGGCCGCGAGCATGCGTGCGCGGCGTGGGTCGCCGGGCGGGTTGTTGTGGTCGAACATCTCGGTGGCGACCGGGCCCGGCGCGACACAGTTCACCGTGATGCCCTCGGGCGCCAGCTCCAGCGCCCAGGAGCGCGTGAAGCCCACGAGCGCCGCCTTGGCCGCCGCGTAGACGCTGCCGTCCAGCCGGCCC
>DATKFT010000566.1:0-3139 GCA_035544335.1 Pseudorhodoferax sp. | reverse complement strand
CAGCGTGCCGAGCACATCGGGCGTGGCATCCAGCAGCATGCTCTCGGTCATCTCCAGCGTCAGATGGGCCGCGGACAGGCCATGGGCCGCCAGCAGGGCCGCCACCAGCGGCACCAGGCCCTCTTCCTCGAAGTTGCGGGTGGACAGGTTCACGGCCACGCGCGGCACCGGCACACCCTGCTGGCGCCACAGCGCCATCTGGCGGCAGGCCTCGCCCAGCGCCCAGCGCCCGAGCTCGGCCACCATGCCGGCCTCCTCGGCCAGCGGGATGAAGCGCTCGGGCGGGATCTCGCCGAGCTCCGGATGGGTCCAGCGCGCGAGCGCCTCCACGCCATACAAGCGGCCCGAGCGGCGGTCGATCTGCGGCTGGTAGTGCAGGCGCAGACCGCCGTCGCGCAGACCCAGGCGCAGCGCGGCCTCCAGCGCCACGCGCTCGCGCATGCGCTGCTGCATGGCCTCGTTGAAAAAGCGCGCGCCGCCGCGGCCGTCTGCCTTGGCCTGCGTGCGCGCCATGTCGGCGCGGTGCAACAGCGTTTCGACATCGGCACCGTCGTCGGGAAACATGGCCACGCCGATGCTGGCACTGGGCTCCAGCGTCACGTCCGCCAGCGCCAGCGGAGCCGCCATGGCGGCCAGCAGCCGCTCGGCCGCGGTCGCCGCCTGCGGCACCGAGCAGGCCGGCAGCACCACGGCGAACTCGTCGCCACCCAGCCGCCCGGTCAGGTCGATGCTGCGCACGCAGTTCGTGAGCCGGCGGGCGATCTCGCGCAGCAAGGCGTCGCCGGCGGCGTGCCCGCGGGCCTCGTTGACGAGCCGGAAGCGGTCCAGGTCCAGCGTCAGCACCGCCATCGGCGCCTTCTTGGCCGCGAGTTCCTGCAGCAGCTGCGTGGCACGTGCGCGCAGGGCGATGCGGTTGGCCAGCCCGGTCAGCATGTCGAACGAAGCCAGCTGCTCCATGCGCTGGCGCGCGCGTTCGCGCTCCAGCGCCAGCGCACACAGCCGCACGCAGATCTCGGCCAGCTGGCGGTGGAAATCACCGGGGCCGCGGCGCTCGCGGAAGTACAGCGCGAACACGCCGACCACCTCGCCGCTGCTCGCGCACACCGGGCAGGACCAGCAGGCCTGCACGCCCAGCGGCAACAGGAGGTCGCGCACGGACCGCCAGGCCGGGTCGCTGGCGATGTCCTCGGTCTGCACGGGGCCGCGCGCCCAGGCGGCCGCACCGCCGCCGCCGGCCTGCGCGCCGACGGGCAGGTTGTCCAGTGCCTCGCCCAGCGCCTGCGGCAGGCTGGGGCCGGCCAGCGGATGCAGCAGGCCCTGCGCATCCACGTCCAGCACCGTGCACAGCAGCTCGGGCGCGATGCGCTCGACCTCCTCGCAGACCAGGGCCATGAGACCGGCAACCGGCAGCTCGTGCACCATGGCGTCCAGCACGCGGTGCTGCAGCACCTCGTGCACCTTGGTCAGCGTGATGTCCGAGAACATCGAACAGACGTACTGCGCCTGGCCCTGGTCGTCGCGCACCACGTTGCTGGTGATGGCCACCCACAGGGGGCGACCCGCGCGCGTGTAGACCAGCAGTTCCAGCCGGAAGTTGGTGGGCCGCTGCGGATCGCGTGCCGCGGCCAGCGCGTTCAGGTCGGTCGAGGGGCCGGCCAGCACATCGGCCGGCCGGCGGCCCCGCAGCTCGTCCAGCGTGAAGCCCAGCAGCCGCGTGAAACCGGGGTTGACGTAGAGCACCCGCAGGTCGGGACCGCACACGACGACCGCGTTGTCGCTCGCCTCCACCACGAGCGCTGCCAAGGCCTGCAGGGAAGCGTCGTGGTCCATCGTGAAAGTTTAGCGCGGGGGTCCGTCGCGATTGGTGACGCCGGCGCCCGAGAAACTGGCCATTTCACGCAACAGCAGGCTGGCCGACTGCAGCAGCGGCCAGGCCAGCGCCGCGCCCGAGCCCTCGCCCAGCCGCAGGCCCAGGTCGAGCAGCGGACGCGCGCCCAGATGCGCCAGCGCCACCGCATGTCCGCGCTCGCCCGACAGGTGCGAGAACACGCAGTAGCTGCCCACCGCAGGCGCCAGCGCCTGTGCGACCAGCACCGCGGCGGTGGTGATGAAGCCATCCACCACCATCACGCGGCGCTCGCGTGCGCCCTGCAGCAAAACGCCCACCAGCGTGGCGATCTCCAGTCCACCGAAGGCGGCCAGCGCCGCCAGTGGCGTGCGCGCATCGGCATGGCGCAGGAACACGGCCTGCAGCACGCGCAGCTTGTGCGCCAGCGCGGGCCCCGCCATGCCGGTGCCCGAGCCCGTGCAGGCCGCGATGTCGTGGCCGGTCAGGCAGGCCGTCAGCAGCGCCGCGGCCGAGCTGTTGCCGATGCCCATCTCGCCCAGCAGCAGTGCGTTGCCGGGCAGGTCGCGCACCAGCGCCATGCCATGGGCGATGGCCTCGGCGCACTGGGCGGCGCTCATGGCCGGGCCTTGCGAGGCATCGGCCGTGCCGCGCGCCACCTTGCGGATCTCCAGCCCCGGCCGGCCGCGCGCAAAGTCGTGCGCCACGCCGCAGTCCACCACCGTCAGCGCGATGCCGTGCTGGCGCGCCAGCACGCTGACGGCCGCACCGCCGGCCAGGAAGTTCTCGACCATCTGGCGCGTGACTTCCTGCGGGAAGGCCGACACACCCTGGGCCACCAGACCGTGGTCGGCGGCGCAGACCACCATCTGCGGCGACCGCAGCACAGGCTCCTCGCTGGCAAGGATCTGGCCCAACTGCTGGGCCAGCCCTTCGATGCGGCCCAGCGAACCGGGCGGCTTGGTCTTGTCGTCCAGCAGTTGCTGCAAACGCACGGCGCGCGCACTGTCTTCGGCATCGGCGATGGCCGGCAGGCGCAAGAGGGAAAAAATGTCGGATTCGTTCACCTTGCGATTGTCGCGCGCCGCGCCCTCCTGCTGTGGCCCCTGCCTGTAGGCCGGAACCGACAAACGATTCGGGGATCGTCGGATGGCCGCTGCGCGGCGTCGTGCCGACAGTGGGGTTCCCTTCCCGCCCCCACTCTCACCCCCCGAGCGAGGTGCCCGATGACGCTGCCACCGTACCCCCACGCGACGCTGAACGCCCAGCCGGTCCACGATGCGCCCCCATCGC
>DATKFT010000565.1:0-14905 GCA_035544335.1 Pseudorhodoferax sp. | reverse complement strand
CGGTGCGCGGCGGGCTCTGGCGCACGGCGCTCCAGTCGCGTTCGAACTGCCAGGCCGCCGCACTGGCCACCGGGCCTTCGATGTCGAAGGACAGGTCGGTCCAGCAGGGCTTGCAGGCATCGCCCTCGAAGTACTCGGCCGCCAGGTTGCGCCCCCCGGTCCACAGATGGTGGTCGTCGGCGATGGCCAGCTTGCGGTGGTTGCGCAGGTTGCGCGGGCCGTTGTTGCGCAGGCTCAGCAACGGGCGGAACACGGCGACCTCGCCGCCGGCCGCGCGCAGCCGGTCGAAGTGGCGGCGCGGCAGCTGCAGCGCGCCGAAGCCGTCCAGCAGCACGCGCACGCGCACGCCGGCGCGCGCGCGCTCGGCCAGCCGCTCGACCACGGCGTCGCCGAAGGCGTCGCGGCCGATGATGAAGGTGCAGATGTCCAGCCGGTGGCGGGCACTCGCCATGAGTTCCCAGAGCGCCTCGCGGGCCGCGCGGCCGTCGCCATGCATGCGCGTGCGGTTGGGGCTGGGCGGCGCGAGCTCGAAGCCGTCCAGCAGGTCGGCCGCCCAGTGCGTGAAGCGCGGCGCGGCGCTGCCGCGCAGCCGCGGCCGGCCCTGCGGGCGCAGCTTGCGGCGCCCGAACAGCAGGAACAGCGGCAGCACGAAGTAGGGCAGCAGCGCCAGGCCCATGACCCAGGCGATCGCCGTGGTCGGCGCGCGCGGCTGGCGCCGCGCCCGGTTGGTCAGCACATAGACGAGCACGGCCAGCGCACCGAACAGCAGGTGCTGCGAGACGCTGGGCAGCCAGGCCATCAGTGCGTGGGCCATGGGCGAGGCGCCGGTTGGGCCGCGCGGCCGCGGCCGCGGGCAGGCAGCAGCGAGGGACAGCGGCAGCCGATGCTCACGCCTGCCCGCGGTCCTGCGGCATCGGGTCCTGCGGGCTGGCCAGCAACGGCAGCGGCGCATCGCGGGCGGGGAGCTGGGTCATGCGTTCTCCGTCGGGTGGGCGAGGTGCTGCACCTGTGCGCTGTGCGTGGTGTGAAGGCGCCCGGCCGGCCGGGCGCCTGTTCCCTGCGGGTCGCGGTGGCGCAGCGCGGACCAGTGTAGCCAGGGTGCGGGGCAGGCGGCCCATCCCCGTGCGCCGCGCAAGGGCCTGGCCCGTGCCAGTGCGCCACGGCATCAGGGCGTCAGCGCGATGCGGCGCAGCGCCTCGCTGTCCAGCAGCGTGATGCGCTTGTAGCTCAGCGCGATCAGCCCCTGCGCGACCAGGCGCCCGAGTTCCTTGTTGATGGTCTGGCGCGACAGCGTGAGCATCGCCGCGAGGTCGGCCTGCGACACGTGCATGTGCACCTGCGGGCCGTCCTGCTCCTGTTCGCCACGGAAATCGGCCAGGCTCAGCAAGGTGGCGGCGACGCGTCCGCGCACGGGGGCCAGCATCTGGCTCTGCAGCAGCGCGACGCTCTGGCGCTGGCGCTGCAGCCCGAGCTGGGCGACACCGCGCCACAGCACGGGCTCGGCGTCCAGCACCGCCAGCACCGCATCGCAGGGCAGGTGGACGATGACCGAGTCGTCGTGGGCGTGGTAGTCGTAGGGCAGCGGCACGTCCTCGAGCAGGCGCACGAGCGGTGCGACCTGGCCGGGGCCCATCAGGCCCGTGACGTACTTGCGCCCCTGGGCCGTGCTGCAGCTGACCTCCACGCAGCCCGAGACCACGGCGAGCAGCTCGCGCTTGTGCCGGTCCTCGGACAGCACCTGCGTGCGCCGCCGGTAGCGCTCCAGCCGGGCCGAGCCCATGAGCTCGTCGAGCCGCTCGTCGGGCCAGGCGCCGAACAGCTGGTTCAGGCGCAGCGCACGCGCGGTGAGGGCGGAGGCGGATGAAGTGGAACTGCTCAGAGGGTTCTCCCTGCCGTGATGTTCGTGAATCTGTCAACGCGTTGACAGATTCGGTCTGCGGGCACTTCTATCGTAAGTCCCGTACTACAAGCACGGAGACAACACGCAATGAAACGAACGACCGGCGCCATCCTTGTCCTGGCGTCATGCACCGGCACCTGGGCGCAAGGCAACGTCACGATCTTCGGCACGGCCGACGTGCACCTGTCGCGCGCCTCCTCGGGCGGCAACACGGTGACGGGGCTGCGGGACGGGGGCCATACCGCATCGCGCATCGGCTTTCGCGGGACCGAGGACCTGGGCGGCGGCATGGGAGTGCATTTCTTGCTGGAGGGCGGCTACAACCCCGGCACCGGGGCCGGCACCTTGCCGGGGCCGGCCATCGCGTTCACGCGCCAGGCCTTCGTGGGCCTGTCGCTGCCCTGGGGGCAGATCGACGCGGGGCGCATGTACACGCCGATGTTCTACACGCTGTTCAAGGCCGATCCCTACGGCCTCAACGCGGTGTTCTCGCCGATCAACCTGATCTCCAGCACGGACGCCCAGCCCGGCATCACGGCGTTCGCGGCGCGCGCCAACGGCATGGTGCGCTACCGCACGCCGGCCAGCAGCGCGTTCTTCGCCGACGTCGCCTACACGCCAGGCAAGGACACGACGCTGAACTCGCGCAGCGGCGAGTTCAAGGGCGCGGCCTTCGGCTGGTCCGCCAAGCCCTGGTACGTGGGCTACGGGGTCCAGCGCGTGCGCGCGGGCTCGGCCACGGCGCCCGTGGCTTCGCCCGCGGTCAGCACCTACCAGTCGCTCAGCGCGAGCTACCAGTTCACGCAGTTCTCGGTCTATGCCCATGCCGTGCGCACCGCGTCCGACCTGCCGGCCGTGCGGCCCGCGCGGCTGTTCAGCCTGGGCGTGCAGTACCCGGTCACGCCGTTCTCCAACCTGATCGTGGAGGCGGTGCAGCGCAAGGTGTCCGGCAGCGAGCGCTCGCAGCTGGCCTGGACGCTGGGCTACGACCACCACCTGAGCAAGCGCACGGCGCTGTACGCGCGCTGGCTGGGCGTGAACAACCGCGGCGGCGCTTCGGCCACGCTGGCCGGCGTGGCGGTCGCGCCCAACAGCGGCGACGGCGTGCGCGTGCTGGCCACCGGCATCCGCCACAACTTCTGAGGCGGTGCGGTTGTCCATGGACCTCTTCGCATCCCAGCAGGCTTCTTTGTCGGCCCTGTTCGCGCCACGCGCCATCGCGGTGGTCGGCGCATCGTCCAGCGTGCACAAGATCGGCGGCATTCCGCTCGACTACCAGCGCCGCTTCGGTTTCGACGGCGCGCTGTACCCCGTGAACCCGAACGCGGAGCGCATCCAGGACCTGCCCGCCTGGCCCAGCCTGCGCGCGATCGGCCAGCCCGTGGACCTGGCGATCCTGGCCGTGCCCTCGGCCCTCGTGGAGAGTGCGCTCGACGACGCCATCGCCGCGGGCGTGCGGGGCGTGGTGCTGTTCTCGTCGGGCTTCGCCGAGATCGGCGCGGACGGCGCGGCGGCCCAGGCGCGGCTCGGCGACAAAGCCCGCGCCGCCGGCGTGCGCCTGATCGGCCCGAACTGCCTGGGGTTCATGAACCTGGCACGCCACGTCTATGCCACGTTCACGCCCGCGCCCAACGCGGGCCGCGTGGCGGCCGGGCGCATCGGCCTGGTCAGCCAGTCCGGCGCGTTCGGCGCCTACGCCTACGCGATGGCGCGCGCGCGCGGCGTCGGCCTGTCGCTGTGGGCCACGACGGGCAACGAGGCCGACGTGCAGCTCGCCGACTGCCTGGCCTGGCTGGCCCAGGACCCGGGCACCGACGTCATCATGGGCTACATCGAGGGCTGCCGCGACGGCCCGCGCCTGCGCGCCGCGCTGGCGCTGGCGCAGGCCGCGGGCAAGCCCGTGGTCATGGTCAAGGTCGGCAGCACCGCGCTCGGCGCGCAGGCGGCCGCTTCGCACACGGCCGCGCTGGCCGGCGACGACGCGGTCTACGACGCCATCTTCCGCCGCTACGGCGTGCTGCGCGCGCGCACGCTGACCGAGTTCTTCGACCTCGCGCACAGCGCTGCCGTGGCGGTGCGGCCGCGCGACCGCTCGATCGGCCTGTTCACGGTGTCGGGCGGGGTCGGTGCGCTGATGGCCGACGACGCCTCGGCGCAGGGCCTGGACCTGCTGCCCCTGAGCGAGGAAGCGCAGAACCGGCTGCGCGGCTGGGTGCCGTTCGCCGCGCCGCGCAACCCGGTCGACATCACGGGCCAGGTCACGAACGACCTGAGCCTCATGGAGCGCACGGCGCGCGTGATGCTCGACGACCAGGGCTTCGCATCCTGGATGGGCTTCTTCGCGGCGGGCGGGGCGTCGGACCAGTTCTGGCCCGTGCTGCGCGCGCTGGTCGCCGCGCTGCGCGAGGCCTACCCCGACACGCTGCTGGCCGTCAGCACGCTGCTGACGCCCGAGCGCCGCGCCGAGCTCGAGGCGCTGCGCTGCCTGGTGTTCGCCGACCCCTCGGACGGCATCCGCACCATCGCGGCGCTGGCCAGCCTGCCGCGCGCAGGCCAGGCGCCCGCCGCCGCGGCATCCGCGTCTGCACCAGCGTCTGCACCAGCGCCTGTGCCGCCACCGGGCGGCACGTTGACCCTGGCGCCGGGCGCGCTGTCCGAGCCCGCGGCGCTGGCCCTGCTGGCCGAGGCCGGCGTGCCCGTGGTGGCGCACCGCCTCGTGCACAGCGCCGACGCGGCGGTGGCGGCGGCCGAGGCCCTGGTCGGCGCAGAGGGCGCACAAGATGGCGCAGTGGCCGTGAAGATCGTCAGCGCCGACATCCTGCACAAGTCCGACGTGGGCGGCGTCGCCCTCGGCGTGCGGGGCGCAGAGCAGGTGCGTGCGGCCTTCGAGCGCACGCGCGAGCGGGCCCGCGCGGCCTGCCCGCAGGCCGTGCTCGACGGCGCCATCGTGGCGCGCATGGCCACGGGCGACGGGGTCGAGTGCATCGCCGGCGTGCACCGCGACCCGGTGTTCGGCCCGGTGCTGGTGTTCGGCCTGGGCGGGATCCATGTGGAGACGCTGCGCGACGTGGTGCTGCGCCCGCTGCCGCTGGCGCCCGGCGATGCGCAGGCGATGCCGCGCGCGCTGCGCGGCTTCGCGATCCTGAACGGCGCGCGCGGCAAGCCCGCGGTGGACCTGGACGCGATCGCCGCCACGCTGGACGCGCTCGCCGCGTTCGCGCTGCGCGCGGGCGATACGCTGGCCAGCGTGGACATCAATCCCCTGATCGCGCGGCCACGCGGGCAGGGCGGCTGCGTGGCCGTGGATGCCTTGGTCGTCGGGAGTGCTGCATGAACACGAACATCTCGCGCCGGCGTGGCGCCCTGGGCGTTCTGGGCGCCCTGTCCTCCAGCATCTGGCTGGCCGGGATGGCCGGCACGGCCCTGGCCGACCCCGCCTATCCCAGCAAGCCCGTGCGCATCGTGGTGCCCTACCAGGCGGGCGGGGCCACCGACATCTTCGCGCGGCTGCTGGCCGAAGGCCTGTCCAAGAAGCTGGGGCAGCCCGTGGTGGTGGAGAACCGCAGCGGCGCCAGCGGCATCATCGCCACCGACCACGTGGCCAAGAGCGCGCCCGACGGCCACACGCTGCTGCTGACCACGCCCGCGCCCATCGCGGCCAACCTCGCACTGTACAACAAGCTGCCCTACGATCCGCGCACCGACCTGCGCATGGTGTCGGACATCGCGACCATGCGCACCGTGCTCGCCGTGCATCCCTCCGTGCCGGCGCAGGACGTCAAGAGCCTGGTCGCGGCCATCCAGGACGCCCCGGGTCGCTATGCGATGGGCTCCTGGGGGCCGGGCACGCAGCCGCACCAGATCCAGGTCTACATGGACCGCCACTACGGCCTGCGCACGCTGCACGTGCCCTACAAGGGCGAGGGGCCGATGGCCATGGACCTGATCAGCGGCACGGTGCAGATGACCGTGGGCTCGGTCACCGCGCTGGCGCCGCACATCGCAGCCGGCAAGCTGCGCGCGCTGGCGGTCGTGGGCAGCCAGCGCGCGCGGGCGCTGCCCGAGGTGCCGACTTTCGGCGAGCAGGGCTACGCGGACGCCGTCTACACCTACACGGGCCCCACCTCGCTGATGGCGCCGGCCCGCACGCCCGATGCCGTCGTCGATGCGCTGGGCCGCGCGGTCGGCGAGATCCTGCGCGAGAGCGCCGTGGTGCGGCGCATCGAGGAGCTCGGCGCCGAACCCCTCGGCAACGCACCGGCCGAGGCTGCCGCGGCCTACCGCGCCTCGCTGCCCATGCTGCTGCGCCTCATCGAAGCCACCGGCGTCAAGCTCGATTGAGCCGGGCCACCCGATTGCCCAGACCTTGCCCCGACATTGCGACGAAAGAACGCACCCATGCCCACCCCCCAAGCCTCCCCAGCACCCCCCACGCTGGCCGCCGCGCGCCAGGCTCAGGCGCGCGCCATCGGCCTGTCGGCCTTCGTCTACGGCTACCCGCTCGTGGAATCCATGCGCACCTGCCGGCTGCAGACCGAGGCGACGGCTGCGCACAGCGGGTCGACCGCAGCGGCGCCGATCGACAGCCTGCACCGCAGCGCGCGGCCCTGCACCGACCAGGACCGCGATGTCGTCACGCCGGCCAACGACCTGCTGTACGCCACCGGCTGGATCCACCTGGGCGACGGGCCGCGGCTGCTGACGGTGCCGTCCAGCGCCGCGCACGCGGGCCGCTACTTCGTGCTGGCGCTCTACGACGCCTACACCGAGAACTTCGAGAACCTGGGCCCGCGCAACTGCGCGGCCGAGGGCGAGACCGTGGTGCTGGTCGGCCCCGGCGGCGCGGTGCCGGATGCGCTGGCTGGCCAGCGCGTGCTGCGCTGCCCGACCGACCTGGTCTGGCTGGTCGGGCGCGTGCTGGCGGGCGATGAGCCCGACTGGCCGGCCGCGCGCGCACTGCAGGCCGACATCGGCCTGCAGCCCGCGCCCGGCACGGCCACGGGCCGGCGCCCGCGCGCCGTGCAGGGCTGGACGGGCGCGCCCGTCGATGCCATGGCGGCCTGCTTCGAGCAGGGGCGGCCGGCGGCCGAGGTCGCGCCGCAGTTCTTCGCCAACCTGTGCCTGGCGCTGGCCGATGCGCCGGGCCGCACCGAGGACCAGGGCCTGCTCGCCTGGTTCGGCCAGGCCGGCCTCACGCCTTGGACCGGGACCGGTGCATGGGCATGGGAGGCCCTGGACGCGTCCCAGCGCGCCGGCCTGGTCGAGGGCTTCGCGCAAGGCGTGGCGCTGGTGGCGGCCGCAGCGCGCAGCCGCAGCGCGCGCCCCTGGGTGCTGGCCTCGCGGGCCGGCCGCTACGCGAGCGACTACCTGACGCGCGCGCTGACCGCCTACATCGGCCTGGGTGCGCTGTCGACCACCGAGGCCTTGTACGGTGCCGGGCATTTCGACAGCCAGGGCGCGCCGCTGGACGGGCAGCGCAACTACACGCTGCGCTTTGCGGCCGGCGAGATGCCGCCGGCCGACGCCTTCTGGTCGATCACGCTCTACGACGCGGACCGCTTCCTGTACCGCAACACCGCACACCGGCACGCGATCGGCGACCGCACGCCGGGCCTGCAGCGCGAGCCCGACGGCAGCCTGCAGATCGACTTCGGCCACGCGCCGCCCGCGCGCACGTCGAACTGGCTGCCCACGCCGGCCGGCCCGTTCTACCTGGTCCTGCGGCTGTACCACCCGCGCGACGGCGTGCGCAGCTGGCGCATCCCGGCATTGCAGCGCAAGGAACACTGAGATGAGCGCCACCACCGACCCCCACGCGTTGGCCGACGCGGCCGTGCTCGCCACCTACCCGCTCTACGAGATGTGCCGCATGCGGGCCGCCACCTCGCCGCGCCGCACCGATGCGGCAGGCCCTGCGCCCGAGGGCCAGCGCTGGTGCAATGTGTTCACGCATGCGCGCGCGCTGCTGGGCGCCGGCAAGAGCCGCGTGGTCTCGCCCAACAACGACACGCTGTACACCAACGCCTGGCTCGACCTGGGTGCGGGGCCGCTCGTGGTCGAGGTGCCCGACACGGCCGGGCGCTACTACGTGCTGGGGCTGCTGGACTTCTACACCGAGCCCTTCGCCCACATCGGCCAGCGCTGCACGGGCACGCAGGCGCGTGCCTTCCTGCTGACCCCGCCGGGCTGGACGGGCCCGCTGCCGGCCGGCTTCGACGCGCCCGGCGCGCACATCGCCGCGCCCACGCGCTGGCTCTGGATCATCGGCCGCATCCTGGTCGACGGTCCGCAGGACCTGGCCGCCGTCCATGCCGTGCAGGACGGCATCACGGTGCGTTCGCTGGCCGAGTGGCGCGCCGGCATGGCGGGCACGGCGCCGCGCCCGCTGGCCTTCGACCCGGCCTGCGATCCCAAGGCGCCGCTGGACGCCGATGGCTTCGCCGGGCAGGTGGGCCTGGCGCTGCGCGAGAACCCGCCGCCCGCGCACGAGGCCGAACGGTTCGCGCGCTTTGCCGCGCTGGGCATCGCCGCGGATGCCGGGCCGCTGAGCGCGCCGCAGCGCGCCGTGCTGCAGGCCGCGCTGGACCGCGTGCTGTCCCGGCTGCGTGCCCAGGAGGCCGGCCGCACCTGCGCCGCAGGCTGGACCTGGATGCCCCTGGTGCAGGGCAGCTTCGGCGGCGACCACGCGCTGCGTGCGCTCGTCGCGCTCAAGTACATCGGCATGCTGGAAAGCCGCGAGGCGACCTACCCGATCACCTGGCACGACGGCGCGGGCCAGGCGCTGGACGGCAGCCGGCGCTACCGCCTGCACTTCGCGCCCGGCGCGCTGCCGCCCGTCGACGCGTTCTGGTCGCTCACGCTGTACGACAGCCGCGACTACATGCTGGTCGACAACCCGATCGACCGCTACGCGATCGGCGACCGCACGCCGGGCCTGCAGCGCGAGGCCGACGGCGGCCTCACGCTGCACATCGCCCACCGGCCGCCGGCCACCGCGGCCGAACGCGCGAACTGGCTGCCGGCCCCCGCGGGCGGCTTCTACCTGTGCCTGCGCGCCTACCTGCCGCGCGCCGAGCTGCTGGACGGGCGCTACGCGCTGCCGTCCGTCACCCGCGTCGAGGAGGCGGCATGAGCGCAGCGCCGGGCCGCCCCCAGCAAGCTTGCACCGCAGGCGAAGCCGGAGGTATTCCAACGAGCGCCGCAGCACCCGCGCAGGCCGAAAAGCCGTTCCTGATCGTCGGCAGCGGCACCGAGACCGTGGCGCCGGGGCTGCACATCCTGCGCGGCCAGGGGCAGTCCTTCGTGGCCGAGACCGATGTCGGCCTCGTCGTCGTGGACGCCGGGCCGGGCGGTGCCACCACGCAGGGCATGATCGAAGCCGTGCGGCGGCTGTCCGATGCGCCGCTGCATGCGCTGTGCTTCAGCCACGGCCACAGCGGCTACAACACCGGCTTGCCGCTGTGGCAGGCGCATGCGGCCGCACGCGGCGATGCGCCGCCGCGCGTGATCGCGCACCGCCATGTGCCCCGGCGCCTGGCGCGCTACCGCGAGACCGCCGCGCTGCAGCAGCGCATGGCCGAGATCCAGTTCCAGCGGCCGCCCGGCTTCTTCACGCGCCGGCTCGCCATCCACGACCCGCTCGAGACCTTCGACGAGGTGTTGGTCATCGGCCAGGGTGCGCAGCGCGTGGAGCTGCGCTGGGCGCCGTCGGAGACCGACGACGCGATCGCGCTGTGGAGCCCCGTGCAGCGCGTGCTGTACGGCGGCCCGGCGCTGATCGACTCCATTCCCAACATCGGCACGCCGTTTCGCACCATGCGCGACGCGGTGCGCTGGGCCGACACGCTGGATGCGCTGGCCGCGCTCGGCGCGCGGCTGGCGGTGCGCGAGTTCGGGCCCACGATCGAAGGCGAGGCGCAGGTGCGGCAGGTTCTCTCGCACACCGCAAGCGCGCTGCGCTGGCTGCGCGCCGAGGTCGTGCGGCTCATGAACGAGGGCCTGGGCGAGCGCGAGCTGCTCGCGCAGATCCGCTTTCCGCCAGCGCTGTTCGGCGTGCCCTGGATGCAGCCCTCCTACGGCGACCCCAGCTACATCGTGCGCGACATCTACCGCTCGGAGAACGGCTGGTGGGACCGCAACGCGACCTCGCTGCACCCGGAGCCGCCCGAAGCCGTGGGCCGGGCCGTGGCCGACGCCATCACCGACAAGCGCGCCGTGATCGGCCAGGCCAGTGCGCTGGCCGCGCAGGGCCGCATCCAGCTCGCGCTGCACGTGATCGACCTGCTGGCCACGGCCGGCGGCGATGCGCCCGAGATCGCCGAGGCGCGCAGGCTCAAGGCGGGCTGGCTGCGCGAGCGCGCGGCCCAGGTGGAGAGCTATGTGTCGCGCAACCTGTACCGGGTCAGCGCCGACATGATCGAGCAGGGCCAGCAAGCGAGGTTCAGCATCCGATGAGAACGAACACAAGGAGACATGACATGCACAGTGGCTGGACACGTGGGGCGGCGCTGGCACTGGCCGCATGGGGCGCGCTGGCGCCCCTGGCGCAGGCGGCCGAGGGCTATCCCGACAAGGCGGTCACGCTGGTGGTGCCGAGCGCCGCGGCAGGCGGCACCGACACGGTGGCGCGCCTGATGGCCGACGCGCTGGGCCGGCGGCTGGGCCAGAGCTTCGTGGTCGAGAACCGGCCCGGTGCCAACGGCATCCTGGGCGTGGAGGCTGGCGCGCGCGCCGCGCCCGACGGCTACCGCCTGCTGTTCACCTACGCTGCAACGGTGGTCGTGAACCCCAGCCTGTACCGCAAGCTGCCCTACGACGCCACGAAGGACTTGGCGCCCATTGCGCAGATCGGGCGCGGCGGCAACCTGCTGCTCGTGCGCAAGGACCTGCCGGTGCAGACGCTCCAGGAGTTCGTCGCCCATGCGAAGGCGCGGCCGGGCAAGCTCAGCTATTGCTCCTGGGGCGCGGGTTCGGGCGGCCACCTCGCGATGGAAAGCCTCAAGAAGCAGGCCGGCATCGACATGGTCCACGTGCCCTACAAGGGCACCAGCCCCTGTGTCAACGACCTGATGGGCGGGCAGGTGGATGCGGCCTTCGCCGACGTGTCCACGACCGTGGAGATCGTGCGCGCGGGCCGGCTCAAGGCGCTGGCCACCAGCGGCCCCTCGCAGCTGCCGATGCTGCCCGACGTGCCGACGATGACCGAGGCGGGCTACCCGTTCACCAACTATTCCTGGTACGGGCTGTTCGCGCCCGCCAAGACGCCGCCCGCGATCGTCAAGAAGCTCAACGCGGCCGTGAACGATGCGCTCAGGGAGCCCGCCTTCGCGCAGCGCATGCGCGAGCTCAACTTCCCCGACCTGCAGCCGACCACGCCCGAGGAGTTCTCCGCCACGATCGCCCAGGACCTGCGCGACTGGTCCGTGCTCGTGAAGGCCATCGGGCTGCAGATGGAGTGAGAAACGGTGGACGCCGGCGCTGCGTCCATGCTGCGCGCCCGTGCTGCAGGGCCAGCACGCGCAGCGGGCTCCTGGTGCGCGCGCAGCAGGGCGTGAACTGGCCCGGCGCGCGCGGCGGGCCAGCACCGAGACGGGAACGGCCGGCGCACCGGACAGCGGGTGCGGCGAGGTGCTGGGGAGCCAGGCGGTCAGCGCAGACGCCACGGCCGGGCCGCCGGTTCAGCCGCCATGCCGCTCCAGGGGCCTGGCAGGCCGCACGGGGAGCGCACAACAGCTTGTGCCGGGCCGCCCGGGATGCCGCAGCTCAGGTGCCCCAGACGTCCTGCGCGGTCTCGACCACGAGGCGCAGCTTGTCGCGCTGCGCCTGCACGGCGATGTTGTTGCCGTGCACGGTGCTCGAGAAGCCGCACTGCGGCGACAGCGCGAGCTGCTCCAGCGGTGCGTGGCGCGCGGCCTCGTCGATGCGGCGCTTGAGATCGTCCTTGCTTTCCATCTCGCCGAACTTGGTCGTCACGAGGCCCAGCACCACGGTCTTGCCCTTGGGCAGGTAGCGCAGCGGCCGGAAGTCGCCCGAGCGGTCGTCGTCGTACTCGAGGAAGTAGGCGTCCAGGTCCATCTCCTGGAGCAGCGCCTCGGCCACGGGCTCGTAGTTGCCGGCCGCCGCGTGCGTGCTCTTGAAGTTGCCGCGGCACAGGTGCATGGCCAGCAGCATGCCTGCGGGCTTGTGGGCGACGACCTTGTTGATGAACTTCGCGTAGCGGTGCGGCAGCTCGTTGGGGTCGTCGCCACGCTGGCGTGCGGCCTCGCGCATCTTCTCGTCGCACAGGTAGGCCAGGTTGGTGTCGTCCATCTGCACGTAGGTGCAGCCGGCCGCGGCCAGCGAACGCAGCTCGTCGCCATAGGCCCGTGCCACGTCGTCGTAGAAGTCGGGCTCCAGCACGGGGTAGGCCGCCTGGCTGATGCCGGCACGGCCACCGCGGAA
Organism: Pseudorhodoferax sp.; assembly: GCA_035544335.1. Taxonomy (GTDB): domain Bacteria; phylum Pseudomonadota; class Gammaproteobacteria; order Burkholderiales; family Burkholderiaceae_C; genus Pseudorhodoferax. The sequence continues at coordinate 2,565 of DATKFT010000565.1, read as the reverse complement.
GTGCAGCATGGTGGGCGAGGGGATGGTCACCTTGGGCGTATGCCCCGCGGCCACCTGGCTCTTGAGGTACTCGAAATCGGCCAGCTGGATGTTCTTCGCATGGCGCACCTTGTCGACCACGCGCATGACGGGGGGCGCGAGCTCCTCGCTGCCGTCGGGCTTCTTGACCGTGACCGGGATGTCGGTCTTCACGCCACCCAGCTGTTCGAGGAAGTCGATGTGGAAATAGGTGCGGCGGAATTCGCCGTCGGTGATGCTCTTGAGCCCCACATCCTGCTGGAACTGCACGATCTCGGTGATCGCCCTGTCCTCCACCCGGCGCAGCTGTTCGGCCGTGATCTGGCCCTTGGCCTGCTGTTCACGTGCCTGCAGAAGGTAGGCGGGCCGCAGGAAGCTGCCGACATGGTCGTAGCGGGCGGGCAAGGCGTGCATGGTGTCGTCCTCAGGTGGTGGTGGATGGGCTGGTGGAAAGCGGTGGTGGCGACGCGCCGCAGCGTCCGCGGCGCTGCCGGGGCGGCCTACAGGTCCAGCACGAGCAGCGGGCCCTTGGCGCGCGAGCAGCAGGGCGTGAACTGGTCGTTCGCGGCCTTCTCGGCGTCGGTGAAGTACAGGTCGCGGTGCTCGCATTCGCCCTGCAGCACACGCGTGATGCAGGTGCCGCAGACGCCTTGTTCGCAGGAGGTCATGATCTCGATGCCATGCGCGAGCAGGGCCTGCGTCACGGTCTGGTCCGGCGCGACGCGCAAGGTCTGGCCGCTGCTGGCGATGCGCACCTCGAAGCTGCCGTCGCCGCTGGTGTCCTGCGGCGCGGCGCCGAAGTACTCGAGGTGGACGTTGGCCTTGTCCCAGCCCTGGGCGGTGGCGGTGCCGACCACATGGTCGATGAAGCCGGTCGGACCGCAGACGTACAGGTGGGTGCCGGCTGCGGGCGCGGCCAGCAGGCGTGCGGCGTCCAGCTTCTGCGCGGCGTCGCCGTCGTCGAAGTGCAAGTGCACGCGCGGCGCCCAGGGCGCGGCCGCGATCTCGGCGCGAAATGCCGTGCGCGCGGCCGAGCGCGTGCAGTAGTGCAGTGCGAAATCGGCGCCGACGGTGGCGAGCCGCTGCGCCATGCTGAGCAGCGGCGTCACGCCGATGCCGCCGGCCAGCAGCAGCTGGCGCTCGGCGCGCACCAGCGGGAAGTGGTTGCGCGGCGTGCCGATGGTCAGCAGGTCGCCTTCTTGGACCTGCTCGTGCATGCCGGCCGAGCCGCCGCGCGAGGCCGCGTCGCGCAGCACGGCGATGCGGTAGCGGTGCGCGTCCTGGTCGTCGTTGCACAGCGAGTACTGGCGCACCAGAGGGCCCTTGCCGCCCGGCACCTGCACGTCGATGTGCGAGCCCGCGCTGAAGGCCGGCAGCGGGCCGCCATCCGCACGTGCGAGTTCGAAGCTGGCGATGTCCTGCGCCTCTTGGGTCTTGCGCAGGACTTTGACGGTGAGCTGGTCCATGTCAGGCTGCCTGCGCGACGGGAGTGGTTGCCTGTTCCGCCGCGACCATCTTGTCGAGCAGCTTGCGCGACTGCACGCCGCCCGCGTCGATGTTGAGCATGAGCAGCCGGCGCGCGGGGTGCAGCGCGAGGTTGGCCTGCTGGGCCTCGAGCACGGCCAGGTCCTCGGCGAAGACCTTGGCCTGGCCTTCGCGGATCTGCGCCGTGAGCGCCTTGTCCCGGACGTTGAAGTTGCGCGCCATGCCCCAGAAGTACCAGTGCGAGGTCTCGGTCTCGGGCGTGATGAAGTCCACCACGATGCTGTAGACCTTCTGGTCCGCCGGCGCGTGGTAGCCGCCCTGGCCGGCCAGTGCCACGCCGACCTCGATCATGATGTGGCTGGGCGGCGTGAAGCGGCAGACCTGCCAGCGGTCCACGGGCTGGTCGTCGGGCAGGTGGTTGCCGCGCAGGTTGGCGCGCCAGAAGGGCGGGGCCATCACGTTCTCCATGAAGCGGCTCGTGACGACCTGGCCGTTCTCCACCTTGGTCGTGACCGGTGCCTCGTCGATCTCCTTCTGGCCGATGCTCGTGGCGTGCACGTAGGTCTCGTGCGTGAGATCCATCAGGTTGTCGACCATGAGCCGGTAGTCGGCCCGGATGTGGTACAGGCCGCCGCCGTAGGCCCAGTCGGGGTTCTCGGCCCATTCCAGGTGGTGGATGGTGGCGGGGTCGGCCAGCGCCGCGTCGCCGGGCCAGACCCAGATGAAGCCGTAGCGCTCGACCACCGGGAAGCTGCGGATCTTCGGAAAGCCGGCCGTGCGCTGGCCGGGCATGGACACGGTCTTGCCGTCGCAGCCCATGACCAGGCCGTGGTAGCCGCAGACCAGCTGGCCTTCGCAGACACTGCCCAGCGACAGCTTGGCGCCGCGGTGCGGACAGAAGTCCTCGAGCGCGGCGACCTGGCCGTCGGCGCCGCGGTAGAACACGATCAGCTCACCGCAGATCTGCCGGCCCAGGGGCTTGGCGTCGATCTCGTCGGGCGTGCAGGCCACATACCAGGTGTTGCGCGGGAACATGGGAGACTCCGTGGGCTCAAAAATTTT
>DATKFT010000564.1:0-5219 GCA_035544335.1 Pseudorhodoferax sp. | reverse complement strand
CTCGACCTCGGCGACCGGCAACGCGCCGGGCACGCGGCTGCCGTCCGTGAACAAGAGCGTGGGCGTGCCCGTGATCTTGTGCTTGCGGCCCAGCTCCACATTGCGCGCCACGGCCGCTGCATCGCATTCGGCCGCGGGAATCGGCTGGTTGCGCACCATCCAGTCCGACCAGGTCTTGGCCTTGTCCTTGGCGCACCACACGCTTTGCGACTTCTGCACCGAGTCCGGCCCCAGGATGGGGTAGAGGAACAGGTAGATCGTCACGTTGTCGATCTTCTCCATGTCCCGCTCGAAGCGCTTGCAGTAGCCGCAGTTCGGGTCCACGAACACCGCCAGCTTGCGCTTGCCGTCACCGCGCACGAGCGTGAACGCGTCCTTGAGCGGCAGCGCGCTGAAGTTCAGCGCGGTCAGCTTGTTGATGCGGTCCTCGGTCAGGTTGCGGCGCTGCTGCGTGTCGAACACCTGCCCTTGCACGAGGTAGTTGCCCTGCGCATCGGTGTAGACGATCTCCGCGCCGGCCAGCCGGACTTCGTACAGGCCGGGCATGGGCGAGGCCGACACCTCCTCGATGGCGGGCAGTTGCGGCAAGCGCTCGGCCAGGTTCTTGCGGATGGCGGCGGCCGCCTCCGCAGGCGTGGGCACGGGCGCGGCCTGGGCTGCCGGGGCCGCGGGGGCCGGGTCACTCTTGCCGCAGGCGGCAGCCGCCGCGGCCAGGGCCAGGGTGGCCACCAGGGCGCGTGGGCGCAGGAATCGGTTGATCATGAAGTCCTTCCAGAAATATAGGCGCGGTCAGCCGCGCACACCCATGGCCTGGCGCGCCACCCAGCGCTTGAGCGGTCCACTGCGCTCGAAGCCCTTCATGCCCCAGTTGCGCAGGCCCTGCCAGGCCGGCGCATCGTGTGAAAACAGTTGCTGCAGCCCATCGGTGGCCAGGCGCATGCCGGCCAGCGCGGTCTTGCGCGCGCGCTCGTAGCGCCGCAGCACGCGCAGGTCGCCCACGCCGCGCCAGGCGTCGCGTGCACGCAGCTGCGCCACCAGCTCGGCCACATCGCCCAGGCCCAGGTTCAGGCCCTGGCCTGCCAGCGGGTGCACGGTGTGCGCCGCATCGCCGGCCAGTGCCCAGGCGCCCACCTGGCTGTCGGCCGCGCCATGGCTGCCGACGAAATGGCTGGCCTGCGCCAGTTGCAGCGGCCAGGCCGCGCGTTCGCCCTGCACCTGCAAGGCGCCCAGAGCGCCGTGGCTGGCCTGCTCCAGCGCCTGGGTGAACGCGGCAGCGTCCATCTGCAGTCCGGCGGCCGCGCGTTCCTGCGGCAGCGACCAGACCACGGCCACCTGCTGCCCGTGCTCGCCACCCATCGGCAGAAAGGCCAGCACCTCGCCGGGCAGCAGCCACTGGCGCGCCACCTGGCCATGCGGCCGCTCGCACTGCAGGCGCGTGGCGATGGCGGTCTGGCCATAGGCGTGGTGGTCGTAGGCCACGCCCAGTTCGGCGCGGGTCAGGCTGGCGCGGCCCTCGCAGACCACGGTCAGCGCGGCATGGGCCGGCGGCTGCTCCAGCACCTCGATCTGGGGCTGGTAGCGCACCGCATCGGCCAGGCGTGCCTCCAGTGCCGCGACATCGACGATCCAGGCCAGCGGCAGGCCCTGGCCCTGGCGCGCGGCGTCGAAATTCACCTCGCCGCCGTCGTCGCCGAAGACCTGCATGGCCTGCACGGCCGTGGCGTGCTGGGGCTCGGGCCAGCAGCGCAGGCCTTCGAGCAGCTGACGCGAGGCCGCGTTGAGCGCGTAGGCGCGCACATCGGAGGTTTCGCCCTGGCGCGGCGTGGACGGCTGCACCAGCGCCACATGCAGCCGTTCGCGGGCCAGCAACAGCGCCAGCGCGCGGCCGACGATGCCGCCGCCGCGCACGCAGATGTCGAAAGCTTGGGGGGAGGGCATCGCGGGATTGTAGGAGTGGGGGCGGCGCCGGCCTGCCGGGCGGCCGAGTGCCCATGGCGGCTTGGGCACAATGCGTGCTCCTTCGCCCTCTCTTCGCCGCCATGTCTTCAGAACCCGCTGCCGACCTGTCCGCCCGCGATGTGCAAGCCCGCATCGCGCGGCTGTTCGTCTATCCCGTCAAGTCCTGCGCCGGCGTGGAGCAGGGCGAGGTGCTGCTGACCGAGACCGGGCTGGAGTTCGACCGCGCCTGGATGGTGGTGGACGCTGACGGCGTCTTCGTGACCCAGCGCGAGCTGCCGCGCATGGCGCTGATCCGCCCGCAGCTCAAGCACTCCGAGATGGTGCTGCGCGCACCCGGCATGCTGGCCCTGCACATCGCGCTCGACCGGGTGGAAGAGCCCTGCGAGGTCACGGTCTGGAAGGACCGCGTGAAGGCCTACGACATGGGCGACGTGGCGGCCCAGTGGTTCAGCGACTTCCTGAACGCCGAGCGCCCGGCCGGCAGGCCCGCGCAGCAGCTGCGCCTGGTGCGCTTCGACCCCGAGCAGCAGCGCCTGTCCAGCAAGCGCTGGACCGGCGGGACCGAGGCGCTCAACCAGTTCTCCGATGGCTACGCGGTGCTGGTGCTGAGCCAGTCCGCGCTGGACGGCTTGAACGAGCGCCTGCTGGCGGCCGGCCACGCGGCCGTGGGCATCGAGCGCTTTCGGCCCAACATCGTGCTGGACGGCGTGGACGCGCACGACGAGGACAATTTCGGCGAGCTGCTGATCGCCACGGGCGAGGGCCCGGCGCGCTTGCGCCTGGTCAAGCCCTGCCCGCGCTGCCCCATCCCCAACATCGACCCGGCCACCGCGCTGTCCAGCCCCGAGGTGGGCGACACCATCCAGGCCTACCGGTCGCATCCGGCCCTGGGCGGCGCGGTTTCCTTCGGCATGAACGCCATCGTGCTGGGCGGCATCGATGCCGCGCTGCGTCCGGGCCAGCCCGCGGCCGCCGACTACCGCTTCGACTGAGCACCTGAAGGCTGCGCACCATGCAGCTGCGCACCAAGATCGTCGCGCTGGCCGTGGCACCACTGCTGGTGGCGCTGGTGCTGGTCGCGCTCGCGGTGCGCTACCAGGAGCGCGACCTCGCGCTGCGCGAGCGCACGCTGATCGAGCAAAGCCACATGGCGCAGCGCCGCGGCGAGCTGCGCAGTTACGTGGCGCTGGCCGTCGGCGCGATCCAGCCGCTGTACGACAGCGGCCGGCAGGACGAGGCCACGCGCGCCGAGGCCCTGCGCCGGCTGGCCACGCTGGACTATGGCAGCGACGGCTACTTCTACGTCTACGACCTCGAAGGCCGCTCGCTCATGCACTCGCGCCAGCCCGAGCTGGTGGGCCGCTCGCTGTGGGACCTGCGCGACTCCCAGGGCCGCTACACGATCCGCGAGCTGCTGCGCAGCGCGCAGCAACCGGGCGGCGGCTTCATCGAGTACGAGTGGCGCAAGCCCTCCAGCGAGCAGCTCGCGCCCAAGCTCGGCTACGTGACGCTGCTGCCGCGCTGGGGCTGGATGGTGGGCACCGGCCTGTACCTGGACGACATCCATGCCACGCTGGCGGCCATGGACCGGCAGATGAACGCCAACGTGGCCGCCACGCTGCTGTGGATCGCCGGCATCGCCGCGCTGTGCCTGGCCGCCGTGAGCGCGGCCGGCCTGCTGCTCAACCTGTCCGAGCACCGCACGGCCGAGGCCAAGCTGCGCCTGCTGGCGCGCCGCGTCGTGCAGTCGCAGGAGGACGAGCGCGGCCACCTCGCGCGCGAGCTGCACGACGGCACCAGCCAGGCGCTGGTGGGCGTCAAGCTGCAGATCGAGTCCTATGTCGATACGCTGGGCGGCGCGGCGCCACCGCCTGCACTGGCCAAGGCCTTGCAGCGGCTCAACGCCGCGCTGACCGAGGTGCGCGGCCTGTCGCACCAGCTGCGGCCCGCGCTGCTGGACCAGCTGGGCCTGCCGGCCGCGCTCGAGCGGCTGGCGCACGAGTTCGACGACCAGGGCGGCATCCAGGCGGAAACCCTGGTCGAGGGCCCACCGCGCGAGCTGCAGCCCGAGGCCAAGACCGCGCTGTTCCGCGTCGCCCAGGAGGCGCTGACCAATGTGCACAAGCACGCGGCCGGTGCGCACCGCGTGACGCTCACGCTGCGCTACGCCGCGGCCAGCGTGCGCCTGTCGGTGCACGACGACGGCCAGGGCTTCGACGTGCAGGCCGTGCAGCTGGACGCGCGGCGCGGCATCGGCCTGCGCAACATGCGCGAACGCATGGCCGCCGTGGGCGGCCAGTTGCACCTGCACTCCGAGCCCGGCGCGACCACCATCGCGGCCGAGCTGCCGACCGCCGCATGAGCGCCGCATGAGCGCCGCGCCGGGCCGCCCCAAGCAAGCGCGTACCGCAGGCGAAGCCGAAGGTACCCCAGTGCGCGCCGCGCCGGGCCGCCCCAAGCAAGCGCGCCCCGCAGGCGAAGCCGAAGGTACCCCAGTGCGCGCCGCCCGGCCGTTCCGAAGGATGCCGTCGTGAGCCATCCCGTCCGCCTGTTCCTCGTCGACGACCACCCGCTCGTGCGCGACGGCCTGCGCGCGCGGCTGGCCTCCGTGCCCTGGATCACCGTGGTCGGCGAGGCCGGCAGCGCGGCCGAGGCGCTGGCGCTGCTGGACGCGGCCGCGCCCGACCTTCTGCTCATGGACGTGGGCATGAAGGACATGAATGGCCTGGAATTGGCGGCGCGGGTCTTGCAACGCGCACAGCCGCCCCACATCGTCATGCTGAGCATGTACGACAACCCCGAGTACGTGCAGCAGGCGCTGCAGCTCGGCGCCCGCGGCTATGTGCTCAAGGACGCGCCGGCCGCCGAGATCGTGGCCGCCATCGAGGCCGCGGCGGCCGGCGGCACCTTTCTCTCGCCGGCTGTCTCGCGCAAGCTGTTCCGCCGCGCCGAGCCGCGCCCGCTGCTCACGCCGCGCGAGTCCGAGATCCTGGCGGCGCTGGGCCGCGGCGAGTCGAGCAAGCAGATCGCGCGCGTGCTGGGCCTCAGCGTGCGCACGGTCGAGACGCACCGCCAGAGCATCAAGCGGCGCCTGGGCATCGACAGCCTGGCCGAACTGATCCGCTACGCGGTCGAGCACACGGGTCCGAAATAGGGTTTTTACTTACGTGGGCGCGCGTAGGGCGTCCACGTGCTGCGACGGATGCGGCGACCGGGCCGCTGCGGAAAACTTGCGCGCATTCATCTTCGAGGAGACATCC
>DATKFT010000563.1:0-2020 GCA_035544335.1 Pseudorhodoferax sp. | reverse complement strand
CCCCCAGACGAAGCTCACGACCGAGAAGCGCTGCTGCGGATCGCAGTGCAGCAGGTACTGCTGGTAGAAGCGCGGGTCGGGCACCGCGAACGCGGGCGCGAGCCAGTCGTCACGGGCCACGAGCTCGCGCATCGCGGCCTGCACGCGCGCGAGGATCTCGGGCTCGCCCGGGCCGGCATCGACCGCCGCGGCCACGCTGGCCGTGAATGCGCGCAGCCGCTCATGCATGGCCGCCCTCCGCGCCGTAGCGCGCGAGGATCTCGCGCGTGTGCTCGCCCAGCGCGGGCGGACCGCCCGCGATGTCCGCACCCTGCCCGTTCCAGCGCACCGGCGAGCCGAAGGTCTTGGTGACCGCGCCGTTGGGCAGGGTCAGCGGCTGCACCCAGCCCATGTGGGCGACCTGCGGGTCGGCCAGCGCCGACGCGTAGTCGTTGATCGGCGCCGAGGGCACGCCGGCACGCGCGAACGCGTCCAGCCAATGCGCCACGGTCTGCGACGGGAACACCTCGTCGAGCAGGCGCTTGAGCTCGGCCTGGTTGCGGGCGCGGTCCAGCGTGGACACAAAGCGCGGGTCCGAGGCCAGCGCCGGCAGGCCGAGCACGTCCAGGACCTTGAGCCAGAGCTGCTGGTTGCCCGCCGCGATCGCGAAGTGCCCGTCGGCCGCTGCGAACGCGCGGTACGGTGCATTGCGCGGATGGGCCGAGCCCAGCTTCCTGGGATTGACGCCGGTGCCGAACAGCTCGCTGGTCTGCAGCGCGGCGATCGCCAGCGTGCAACCGAACATCGGGATGTCGATGTGGGCACCCGGCGCGCCCGCGCGCACGGCGGCCAGGGCCGCGGCGATCGCGTACGCGCCGTACAGGCCGGAGGCGAAGTCCGAGATCGGCACCCCGCACTTGACGGGTGCGCCGCCCTCCTCGCCGGTCACGCTCATGACGCCGGCCGAGGCCTGGATGGTCAGGTCGAAGCCGCCCTCGCGCGCGCGCGGACCCTCCTGGCCGTAGGCCGAGATCGAGCAGTAGACCAGCGCGGGCTTGAGCGCCGACAGCGCCGCGTAGCCCAGGCCCAGCCGGTCCATCACGCCGGGGCGGTTGTTCTCGACCACCACGTCGCAGTCAAGGATCAGGCGCCGCGCGACCTGCACGGCCTGCGGATCCTTCAGGTCCAGCACGACCGAGCGCTTGTTGCGGTTGACCGAGGCGAAGTTCTCGCTGTAGCCCTCGGTGATCGGTGGCCACTGGCGCAGGCCGTCGCCGGCCGGCGACTCGACCTTGACCACCTCGGCGCCCATGTCGCCCAGCAGCATGGCGCAGAACGGGCCCGCGGCCGTCGTGCAGAACTCCACCACGCGGATGCCTTGCAGCGGCCGCGCGGCAGAAGGCGCCGACTGGGTGTCCTTGGCGTGCGTGGAGTCCGTGGAATTGCGATCTTGCATGTTCATCGTTGTCGTTGTGCCGGCGCACGGGGCGGGCCGGCCTTCGTGGAGGGAGCGGCTGCGGGCATCACACGACCTCGCCTTCGCGCAGCGCGCGGATGGCGTCTTCGGCATAGCCGGCCGCGCGCAGCAGTTCTTCAGTGTGCTGCCCGGGCAGCGGCGGCGGGCGGTCCACACCGCCTTCGTCGTGCGCCATCTTGAAGCCCGCACCCACGAGTGTCATCGGCCCGAGCGGTCCGTCGACCGTCTGTAGCAGGCTGCGGTGCTGCAGCTGCGGGCTGTCCAGGGCCTCGCGCACATTGAGCACGCGGCCGCAGGGGATGTCGGCCTCGCGCAGGCACGTGGCCCATTCCTCGGTCGTACGCTGCTGCATGGTCTCGGCCACAGCCGCGCGCAGTACGGCGGCATGGGCGATGCGCGCCGGCCAGTCGGCCAGGCGCGGATCGGTCCGCAGGTCCTCGCGGCCCAGCACCGTCAGCAGGCGCTGGTACTGCTTCTCGTGGATCACGGCCAGGATCAGGCTGCCGTCCCGGGTCGGGAACAGGTCGGCGGTCGGCTTGCGGCTGACCGACAGGTTGCCGAACT
>DATKFT010000562.1:0-4582 GCA_035544335.1 Pseudorhodoferax sp. | reverse complement strand
TCATGAACCACGGCGTGATCGAGCAGATCGGCACGCCGCTGCAGATCTACCGCGAACCGGCCTCGCCCTTCGTGGCCGATTTCATCGGCAAGGTGAACCGGCTCTCGGCCGTGGCCGAGGGCGGCCACTGGTTCCGCTGCGGCGACAAGCGCCTGCCCTGTCCACCCGCGGCCAGCGCCGACTACGCGCCGGGCCGCGAGGTCGCGCTGTACCTGCGGCCCGAGGACCGCATCATGATTGGCGTGCGCGAGGACGACCCGCTGCGCTGCGCCGGCACCGTGCGCCACATCGAGTTCCTGGGCGGCAACTGCCTCGCGGAGCTCGACGTGGACGGCATCCCGGGCCAGCCCATGCAGCTGCAGTTCTCGCTGAACCAGATGGACGATTTCGGCGTGCGCCAGGGTGCGTCGCTGCAGTTCGCGCTGCGCGCCGACCGGCTGCGGGTGTTCCCCGCGATGGCCTGACGCGCTTTCGCCCCAGCACCGCCACCACCGCCATCACCGCCACCGCATGTCCATGGCCGCCGTGCCAACCGTAGCGCTGCCACGCCAGCGCGTTCCCGCCAGCGACCGCCTGGCCCAGCTGGGCCTGCTGGGCATGGCCGCGCTGCTGGGCGTCGGCCTCGTGGCGCCGCTGCTGCTGATCCTGCTGCACGCCTTCGATGCACCCGGGGGCGCAGGCTCAGGCCTGGGCGCGTTCGCCGCCTACTTCGCCTCGCCCGCGCTGCTGCAAAGCCTGTGGAACAGCGTGTGGGTGTCGCTGCTGGTCACGGCCATCGTGGTGCCGCTGGCCTTCGGCTTCGCCTACGCGCTCACGCGCAGCTGCATGCCGGCCAAGCCGCTGCTGCGCACCATCACGCTGCTGCCGCTGCTGGCGCCCTCGCTGCTGTCGGCGATCTCGCTGATCTACTGGTTCGGCAACCAGGGCGTGGCGCGCGAGCTGTGGCGTGCGCTGGGCTTCGACGGCATCTACGGCGCGCCCGGCATCGTGCTGGCCGAGTGCTTCGCGGTGTTTCCGCATGTGCTCATGATCCTCGTGACAGCGCTCACGCTGGCCGACGCGCGGCTGTACGAGGCGGCCGCGGCGCTGGGCACCAGCACGCAGCGCAAGTTCATGACCATCACGCTGCCCGGCGCCAAGTACGGCCTGATCTCGGCCGCGCTGGTCAGCTTCACGCTCGTGATGACCGACTTCGGCATTCCCAAGGTCGTGGGCGGCAACTTCAACATGCTGGCCACCGACGTGTTCAAGCTCGTGATCGGCCAGCAGGACTTCCAGCGCGGCGCCGTGGTCGCGCTGCTGCTGCTGATGCCGGCCGTGCTGACCTTCGGCGTGGACTTCCTCGTGCAGCGCCGCCAGACGGCCGCGCTGTCGGGCCGCGCCGTGGCGCTGGTGCCGCGGCCCGCGCGCGGCTTCGACACCGCGATGCTGCTGTACTGCCTCGTGGTCGTGGGCCTGATGCTGGCCATGTTCGGCATGGCCGTGTTCGCCTCGTTCGCGCGGCTGTGGCCCTACAACCTCACGCCCAGCCTGGCGCACTACACCACGGGCCTCGTGGACGCCGAGCTCGGCGAGGCGCTGTGGAACAGCCTCAAGCTGGCGGCCAGCACGGCCGTGCTGGGCCCCGTGCTGGTGTTCCTGGGCGCCTACCTGCTCGAGAAGACGCGCGGCCTGGCGGCGCTGCGTCCGGCCCTGCGCTTCATGGCCATGCTGCCGATGGCTGTGCCCGGCCTCGTGCTGGGCCTGGGCTATATCTTCTTCTTCAATGCGCCGGGCAACCCGCTCGGTGTGCTGTACCAGACGCTGGCGCTGCTGGTGCTGTGCACCATCGTGCACTTCTACACCACGGGGCACCTGACGGTGGTCACGGCATTGAAGTCCATCGACCCGGAGTTCGAGTCGGTCGCGGCCTCGCTCAAGGTGCCGTTCTACGTGACGCTGTGGCGCGTCACGCTGCCGATCTGCCTGCCCACGCTGCTCGATGTCTCGCGCTACTTCTTCATCAACGCCATGACCACGATCTCGGCCGTGGTGTTCCTGTACGGCCCGCACACCAAGGTTGCGGCCGTCGCGATCCTGAACCTGGACGAAGCCGGCGAGACCGGCCCGGCCGCGGCCATGGCGGTGCTGATCGCCGCGGTCTCGGCCGTGGCCACGCTGCTGTACATGGGCCTGGGCAAGCTGGCCGAACGCCGCACCCAGGCCTGGCGCAACCCTGGCTCCGCACCCTGATGGCACTCGCACTGTTCGACCTGGACCACACGCTGCTGAGCGGCGACACCGAGCAGCTCTGGGTGGAGTTCCTGATCGGCCGCGGCGTGCTGGACGCCGCGCTGGCCGCGCGCAACGAAGCGATGGCGCGCGACTACCAGCTCGGCCTGGCGGCGCCGCAGGACTTCTGCGCGTTCTTCGCGCAGACGCTGGCGGGCCGCAGCCCGGCCGGCTGGGCGCCGTTGCGCGATGCCTTCATGGACGAGGTGGTGCGCCCGCGCATCCCCGACGCCGCCCGTGGCCTGCTGCTGCAGCACCGGCGCTGCGGCGATGTGCTGGTGCTGACCAGTGCGAGCAGCCGCTTCCTCGTGGAGGCCACGGCCGCGGACCTGGGCTTCGTGCACCTGATCGCAACCGAGCTCGCGCAGGACGCTGCGGGCCGCTTCGAAGGCCGCACGCAGGGCCCGCTCAACATGGGCGCGGGCAAGGTCGTGCGGCTGCGCAGCTGGCTGGCCGAGCGCTGCACCGCCGACACCGACATCGACGCCGACGCGGTGCTCGCGCAGGCGGCGTTCTACAGCGATTCCATCAACGACCTGCCGCTGCTGAGCGCCGTGGGCCGGCCCGTGGCCGTGGACCCCGACGCGCGGCTCGAGCAGGAGGCGCGCGCGCGCCAGTGGCCCGTGCTGCGCCTGCCGCGCCCCGTTTTTTCCGAGACCCCATGACTTCTTCCTCCACGCAGTTCGACCTCATCGTGGTGGGCGCCGGCATCGTCGGCCTCGCGCACGCCTTCACGGCCGCGCGCCGTGGCCTGCGCGTGTGCGTGCTCGAGCGCGACGCGGCCTGCGTGGGCGCCTCCATCCGCAACTTCGGCTTCATCACCGTGACCGGCCAGGGCGCCGGCGACACCTGGCGGCGTGCCCGGCGTGCGCGCGAGGTCTGGGGCGAGATCGCGCCGCAGGCCGGCATCGCGGTGCTGCACGAGGGCCTGTACCTGAGCGCGCAGCGCCCGCTGGCACTGCAGCTGCTGCAGGCCTTCATGGCCACGCCCATGGCCGCGGGCTGCGAGCTGCTGGAGCCGGCCGAGGCCGCGCGCCGCGCGCCCACGCTGAACCTGGACGGCGCGCAGGGCCTGCTCTACAGCCCGCACGAGCTGCGCGTGGAGTCGCGCACGGCCATCGGCCTGCTCACGCGCTGGCTGGCCGAGGTGCATGGCGTGGTGTTCCGCTTCGGCGAGGCCGTGCTGGAGGTGGCGACGCCCAAGGTGCGCACCGCGCGCGCCACGCTGCACGCCGAGCGCGTGGTGGTCTGCACCCACAGCGAGCTGCACGGCCTGTTCGCCGAGCGGCTCGCGCCGCACGGCCTGCAGCTGTGCCAGCTGCAGATGCTGCGCGTGCAGCCCGAGCCCGGCTTTCGGCTGCCGGGTGCCGTGATGTCCGACCTGAGCCTGGTGCGCTACCATGGCTACAGCCGCCTGCCCGAGGCCCAGGCGCTGCGCGCGCAGCTCGCGCAGGAGGAGGGCGAGGCGCTCGCGCACGGCATCCACCTGATCGTGGTGCAGAGCGCCGACGGCTCGCTCGTGGTCGGCGACTCCCACCACTACGGGCCCGTGCTCGAACCCTTCGCCGACGCGCGCGTGGAGGCGCTGATCCTCGCGCAGCTGCAGCGCACGCTCGCGCTGCGCAGCGCGGCGGTCACGGCGCGCTGGGTCGGCACCTACCCGTCCTCGTCCACCACCGACTGCCTGATCGACACGCCCGATGCCGCCACGCGGCTCGTGCTGGTCACGAGCGGCACCGGCGCGAGCACCGCCTTCGGCATCGCCGAGGACGTGTTCGCGGCCTGGTGATGCTTCCCTTCCGAGGAGACATGCCATGACGCCCCCCGCATCCCCGCTTGCCGCCGTCGTGTTCGACTGGGCCGGCACCATCGTCGACTTCGGCTCCTGCGCGCCCATGGGCGCGTTCGTGCAGCTGTTCTCGCGCTACGGCATCACGCTGACCGTGGACGAGGCGCGCGGCCCCATGGGCATGGCCAAGTGGGACCACATCCGCGCGCTGGGCCAGCTGGACAGCGTCGCCACGCAATGGCAGGCGCGCCACGGCCGGCCCTTCGGCGACGCCGACGTGGACGCACTCTACGCGGTGTTCACGCCGCTCAACGCCGCCGTGGTGACCGACTTCGCGGACCTCGTGCCGGGCGCGCTCGAGGTGGTGGGCGCCTTGCGCGCGCGCGGCCTCAAGATCGGCTCCACGACGGGCTACAACCGGCCCATCATGGAGCGCCTGGTGCCCGTGGCCGCGGCCGCGGGCTACGCGCCGGACAACCTGGTCTGCGCGGGCGACCTGGCCGCCGGCCGGCCTTCGCCGCT
>DATKFT010000561.1:0-2724 GCA_035544335.1 Pseudorhodoferax sp. | reverse complement strand
CGGGTGCCCGATGACTTTGTTCGCAACCTCGCGTGGGCGTTCCCACCGCTAGATGAGCAAGCCACCATTGCCAATTTCCTCGACTGCGAAACCGCCAAGATCGACGCGCTGATTGCCGAACAGGAAAAGCTCATCGCCCTGCTGGCCGAGAAGCGCCAGGCCACCATCTCCCACGCCGTCACCCGTGGGCTCGATCCCGATGCGCCGATGAAGGATTCCGGCGTGGCGTGGCTGGGGGAGGTGCCGGCGCACTGGGAGGTCAAGCGGATGAAGCATCTCGTCCGCGAAAGCATCGCTGGCCCTTATGGTTCGTCATTGACCAAGTCGATGTATGAGTCATCCGGCTACAGGGTGTACGGACAGCAACAAGTCATTCCGGATGACTTTTCGGTTGGTGACTACTACATCTCGGAAGCAAAGTTCGAGGAAATGACGCGCTACCGCGTGGAGCCGGGTGACGTGTTGATCAGCGTGATGGGGACCATTGGGCGCGCGGCAGTTGTTCCTGAACGCGTCGAACCAGGGATCATCAACCCTCGCTTGGTCTTGTACCGAGTGATCGACCGTCTGGTGTCGCCACGGTATTTACAGTGTTTTCTCAACAACCCAACAAGCCAGCGGTACTTCTCGTTGGCGGCGCAAGGCACGACGATGGAGGGGCTGAACATGGTGTCCATCGGAGAGCTGTACGTTGCGCTGCCGCCGCTTGATGAGCAGGTGAAGATCCTGGATTTCGTTCGGCGAGAAGAGCAGAAGCTTGACCAGCTATCTGAGGAGGCTGAACGCGCCATTGCATTGCTCAAAGAACGTCGCTCCGCCCTCATCGCCGCTGCCGTCACCGGCCAGATCGACGTGCGCGACACTGTCACCGACTGACCGGAGCCCGCTGCCATGCGCCTGCTGCACTACATCGAGATCCAGAACTTCAAACGCTTTGGCGAACGCCGGCGCATCGAGCTCGACCATCCGGCCGTGCTGATCGGCCCCAACAACTGCGGCAAGACCAGCGCCATTCAGGCGCTGGCACTGTGGTCGCAGGCGGTGCAGACCTGGTATGACGCACGCAAGACCTCCTCGGCCAAGGAGCGCACGGCCACGTCCATGAACCGGCTGAACATCGTGGCGGTGCCGGTGCAGCGCACGCGCTTCTTCTGGCACAACACCCACGTGCGCACGGGCAACAAGGACATCCCGCTGGTCATCACGGTGGGCGTGGTGTTCCAGGGCCAGGTGCGGGCGCTGCCCATGCGCTTTCGCAACCAAGGTGACGAGCTGATCTACTGCACGCCGGATACGCCAGAGGTCATGACCGACCTGGCCCTCATTGCGCATGCTGCCAGCCTGAACGTGGAACTGCTCTACCCCATGTCGGGCCTGGACACGGAGGAGCCCATCCTGCAACCCGGCCGTGTGGACGTGCTGCTCGGCCAGGGCCGTACGGCGGACGTGCTGCGCAACCTGTGCCTCGCAGTGGCGAAGTCTTCGCAGGAGGATTGGACGCGCATCGTCGCCCTGATGCGGCGCCTGTTCAGCGTGGAGCTGGAGGCGCCGCAGGAAACGGCGCGCGGCAGCATCGCCATGCAGTACCGCCAGCCCGGCGCGAAGGAGGCGCTCGACGTGTCGTCCGCGGGCCGCGGCTTCCTGCAGATGCTTCTAGTGTTCGCCTACCTGTACTCGCACAAGGGCAGCGTGCTGCTGGTGGACGAGCCTGATGCGCACCTGGAGATCCTTCGCCAGAAGCAGGTGTACGTGCTGCTGCGCGACATCGCCAGCGAGAACGGCTCGCAGGTGGTGATGGTCACGCACTCTGAGGTGATCCTGGACGAGGCGCTGGACACCAACCTGACGCTGCTGCTCGACGGCCAAGCCGACGACCTGGCCAGCAAGGCCGACATCCGCAACAGCCTCAAGCATTTCGGGGCGGACCACTACGTCAAGGCCCGTTCGCGGGGCTATGTGCTGTACGTGGAGGGTGCTACCGACATTGACATGCTCCGTGCGCTGGCCGAGCGCATCGGCCATCCCATCGCCGCCAATTGGGACGAGCGCGTCAACGCGTTCTACGTGCAGAACAACTACCCCGCGCAGGATGCCGACGCCGAACTGGAGCGCGTGGAGGGCGGCTTCGGCGTCACGCCGCGCCAGCACTTCAATGGCTTGCGCAACCTGCTGCCCCAGCTCAAGGGGCTGGCCATCCTGGACAACGATGGGCGGGACCGCGCCGGCAGCCGCGAAGGAGCGCTGACGATCAGCTACTGGCGCCGCTACGAGCCTGAGAACTACTTCGTGACGCCAAGCCTGCTGCGCAGCTACGCGGCCCGCCACTATGCCGACATGGAACTGTTCGGCGGCCACCAGCAGGAGATCGACGAGGTGCTGGACGCGCTGGTGCTGGAACAGGTGTTCGACGGTGACGCCGGCGACTTCTCCACCTGGCGGCAGTCGCCGCCGGACGCGGCTCAACTGGTATGGGCCAGCAAGACGGAGCGGCGCAAGCTCAGTGCCTTCGCCGAGGAGTTCTTTCGCCGGCTGGCGCAGCTGCTAGGGCATCCGATGCTGCTGAAGAAGGGGGAGCTGCACCGGCTGGTGGCGGACGCGCCTGTGGCGTCCATTGCAGCGGAAGTCGGCGAAAAGCTGGATTTGCTGGCTGCGCTGTTCGCACGCGCTGTCCCGCCGGAGGCGGTCGAAGAGGAGGCGGGGGACGCATGAGCGACATCCAGCTGT
>DATKFT010000560.1:0-2976 GCA_035544335.1 Pseudorhodoferax sp. | reverse complement strand
AGCCCAGCGCGAAGAGCGCATAGACGCAGCCGAGGGCCAGTGCGTTGAAAAGTTGCTGTTCAAGCATGGAGATGTCCTTGCGTGACCTGGTGGGCCACAAGCGACAAACCACCCCCTTGGCGTGGCTTGCGCCAAGGGGGTGGTTGGTTCGCGGAGCAGGCCGAAGCCCGCGGGCTGGGGCTTACTTGGTGATCACGAACTCGGCGCCCTTCGTCACGCTGACGATGGGCGTCTGCTGCGCGTCGTAGCCCGCGGGCTTGCCGGACTTGTCGCTGGCGCGGCGGAACTGGAAGGCACCCGTGGCGCCGGTCCACTTCACGTCGGGCAGCGCGTCGCGGACGGCGGCGCGGTCCTTGGCCAGGTCACCGCTGAACTTGACCTTCTTGAGGGCTTCGGCACCGATGTACAGCGCGTCGTAGGACTGCGCGGCGAACTGGTCGGGCGCGACCTTGAACTTCTCGGTGTAGGCCTTCACGAACTTGGTGTTCTCGGGCGTGGCGTTGCTCGCGGCCCAGGGGCTGCCCACGTACAGGTGATCCGACTGGCCCTTGGCCAGATCGAAGATCTTGACCGAGTTCATGCCGTTGCCGCCGATGAAGGGCAGGTTGATGCCCAGCTGGCGGGCCTGCACCATGATGGGCGCGCCTTCGGCCAGCAGGGCCGACAGCACGATCGCATCGGCACCGCTGGCCTTGATCTTGGTCAGCTGGGCCTTGAAGTCCACGTCGCCCTTGGCGAAGGTCTCGGTCGTCGTGACCGGAACCTTGAGGTCTTCCAGCGCCTTCTTGAAGTTGTCGTAGCCGCTCTTGGTGAACACGTCGTCGTTGCCGTACAGCACCGCGACCTTCTTGACGCCGGAGTTCTTCACGGCGACCTTGATGGTCTCGGGCAGCACGTCGGCTTCGGTCACCGAGTTGCGGAAGATGTAGTCGCCGATGGAGGTGATGCCATCGGCCGTGTTGGAGGTGCCGAAGGCCACGGTCTTGGCGGCCTGGGCGATCGGATGGGCGGCCTGGGCCGAGTTCGACAGGGTCGGGCCGTAGACCATGAGCACCTTGTCCTGGAAGATCAGCTTCTTGAAGACGTTGATCGCCTCTTCCTTCTTGCCCTGCTCGTCGGCGACGACCAGCACGATCTTGTTGCCGTTGATGCCGCCGGCGGCATTGATCTCGGCTGCCGCCAGTTCGAAGCCATTGCGGATGGCCGCACCGTACTGGGCGGCACCGCCCGACAGGGCCTCAGCCATGCCGATCTTCAGATCGGCGGCCTGGG
This sequence comes from Pseudorhodoferax sp., assembly GCA_035544335.1. Taxonomy (GTDB): domain Bacteria; phylum Pseudomonadota; class Gammaproteobacteria; order Burkholderiales; family Burkholderiaceae_C; genus Pseudorhodoferax. The sequence goes on along the minus strand of DATKFT010000560.1, from coordinate 1,704 downwards.
CGGCGGCGCCGGCCAGGATCGCAGCCGCGACCAGCGAGGTCTTGAACGTGAGTTGTCGCATGGGATCTCTCTTCAACAAGGAGGAAAACAGGGTATGGCGCCGTGTTGCTGCCGGCGCGCGCATGGGGCCAGTGGCAGGGCATGCGCAACGAAGTCAGGTCGGTGGGCGGGCCACCGTGGACTGCGCTGCCGGCGCCGGCCCGAAAGGGGCGGCCGCACGGATCGAATTCGCAATTCTAAAGCGCGCGGTCGAAGGGATCCGGCGCGGCCAGCGCTGCGTCGTGCACGCGGCGCAGCAGCCGGCGGCGGATCAGCCCGCTGGCCGGCCGGATCAGCAGCCAGTAGGCCATGAAGCGGCGCCGCGCCGCGGCATCGCCGCACCAGATGCGCGTGCGCGTGGTCAGCCGCGTGCCCCGGCCTTCGGGCTCGGCCGTGAAGTGCAGGACCAGCTTGGCCAGGCCGGCCGCATCGAGCGCGGCGAAGGCGGCCGCGTCGTGCAGCGCCACGAGGCCGTAGTCGGCCCGCCAGAAGCGCCCGGCCAGGCCGAAGGCGATCTCGTGGTCGCCGTCGCGGCCCAGCGGTGTGAAGTCGGCCAGGCCGAAGGCCGGGCGATCGCGCAGCGCGGACGCCATGCCCAGGCGCACGGCCAGCCGGCTGGGCAGCTCGCGCAGCGCGATGAGGCCACGCGCCACGGGGTCGTCGACGACCTCGGGCCTGGCCGCGGCATCGAGCACGCGACGCGGCGCCGCCGGCACATGGCAGCTGTGTTCCTCGGCAAACTGGAACTGCGGCAGGTGGTGCCGCATGAGCGCCATCGGCGCCTCGGGCACCTCCAAGGTGCTCAGGCGATGCGCCCCAGCAGCAGGTACTCCATGAGCGCCTTCTGCACGTGCATGCGGTTCTCGGCCTCGTCCCAGACGACGGACTGCGGGCCGTCGATGACCTCGGCCTGCACCTCCTCGCCGCGGTGCGCGGGCAGGCAGTGCATGAACAGCGCGTCGGGCTTGGCGACCTTCATCATCTCCTCGTCCACGCACCAGTCGGCGAAGGCCTGGCGGCGGGCCTCGTTCTCGGCCTCGTAGCCCATGCTGGTCCACACATCGGTGGTCACGAGGTCGGCGCCACGGCAGGCGTCCATGGGGTCCTTGAAGACCTGGTAGCTGTCGGCCGAGCGCAGGCCCGCGACCGACTGGTCGATCCCGTAGCCGCTGGGCGTGCTCACATGGACCTTGAAGTCCAGGATCTCGGCCGCCTGCAGCCAGGTGTTGGCCATGTTGTTGCCGTCGCCCACCCAGGCCACGGTCTTGCCCGCGATCGAACCGCGGTGTTCGATGAAGGTGAAGATGTCGGCCAGGATCTGGCAGGGGTGGAACTCGTTGGTCAGGCCGTTGATGACGGGCACGCGCGAGTTGGCGGCGAAGGCGACGATCTTGTCCTGCCCGAAGGTGCGGATCATGACCAGGTCGACCATGCGGCTGATGACCTTGGCGCTGTCCTCGATGGGCTCGGCGCGGCCCAGCTGGCTGTCGCCGGTCGTGAGATTCACGACCGAGCCGCCGAGCTGGTACATGCCGGCCTCGAAGCTCACGCGCGTGCGCGTGCTGGCCTTCTCGAAGATCATGGCCAGCGTGCGGTCCGCGAGCGGGTGGTGCTTCTCGTAGGCCTTGAACTTGCGCTTGATCAGTGCGGCGCGCGCAAACAGGT
>DATKFT010000559.1:0-7932 GCA_035544335.1 Pseudorhodoferax sp. | reverse complement strand
CTGACGACGGCCCAGATTGCTGCGCTGGAGACCGGCGACCTGGCGGCGCTGCGCACGACCCAGATCGCTGCGTTGAGCACGACCGCCATTGCCGCACTGACGACCGCGCAGATCGAGGCGCTGACCACCGCGCAGGTGGCTTCGCTCAGCACGCGCAGCATTGCCGCACTGACGACGGCGCAGGTGGCGGCGCTGGAAACGCGTGACCTCGTGGTGCTGAGCACCACGCAGATCCGGGCGTTGGAAACCTCCGACCTCCTCGCGCTGAGCACGGCCCAGGTGAAGGCGTTCACGACCACCCAGGTCCATGCGCTGACGACCACGCAGATCGGTGCGTTCACGACCACGCAGATCCAGCACCTGGCCCTGGGCTCGCCCGTGATCCTGGACCTGGACGGCAATGGCGTGCAGACGCAGAGCATCACGGCCGGCGTCAAGTTCGACCTGTTCGCAGACGGCAACGCGGTGCAGACCGGCTGGGTTTCCCGCGGCGATGGCCTGCTGGTGCTGGACCGCAATGGCGACGGCACGATCAACGACGGCTCCGAACTGTTCGGCACCTCGACGCGCCTGGCCAACGGTGAGACTGCCGCAGACGGTTATGCCGCGCTGCGCGAGCTCGACAGCAACGGCGACGGCGTGCTGAACGCCGACGACGCGGCCTTCGCCGATCTGCGTCTGTGGGTGGATGCAGACTCCGACGGCGTGAGCCAGTCGGGTGAGCTGCGCCGGCTTTCCGACTACAACATCGCCAGCATCAACCTGAACGCCCGCGCCGAGCTCAGCAAGGACAACGGCAACCTGGTGGGTCTGGTGTCCAGCTACGAGACCACCGACGGTGCCACGCATGCGGCGGCCGACGTCTGGTTCGTGGCGCAGAGGGCGACGGCCGAGACCGCACAGGCCGGCGACCTGCGCACGCAGGTCGGCAGCCTGGCCGAGGCCATCGGCAGCTTTGATAGCGACGAGGCCTGGAACACGGCGCCGCAGGCCGCTGCCGACCCGGCGACCGCCGCAGCGGCGCGCTCGGCAACGCAGGGCGTGGTGGTTGGCATGGCGGATGCGATGCGCCAGTTCGACGCCAATGGCAACCCGGTGGCCGGCACGCCGTCGACCGCGGTGGTCACGGCGCTCGGCAAGTCGATGACCCAACTGGCGGGTCTGCAAGATCCGGCACAGCAGGGCATCCTGGCCGGCGGCACGCTCAAGGCCTGATGCGCGCGGCGGGGCCGGCGGTGCCGGTCCCACTGCGGCAGCTGCCACTTCGGCCGTTTCGCGCAGTCCCCACGGGGCGTGTGCTGCGGCGGCAGGCATCGCCCAGGCCTTCCTTGTGGCAAGCGGTGCAAGATGGCGCTGGCGCGCCACGGTGCCGTTGCGATGGCGGGAAGCCGGCATCCGGCATGCCTCGCACAGCGGTTCAGGTCCAAGGAAGGCCGCTTTGCACGCGCGTCTTCGGCATGGGCAGGAAATCCTGGGATGCTTGCGCTGCGCTATCCGAAGACCGTCGCCCTCGCAGAGCGACAAGGCTGGACTGCCTCCGTCTCCTGGGCAAGAGGGGGCCGTTCCGTCACGAACCCATGCAAGGCACGGCCCGGGATGCTGGAGCCGTACCGCATGCAACGCAAGAAGCCGGTCAAGCGGGCGCTTGATGGCGCCGACGGTGTCGAGTACGGGGCCGCACGACCGGCCCCCCTCTCACCATGCTGGCATGGCTGTCGAATTCGATCTCCCTCGTCCGTCGTGCCAGAAGCGACCGCGCATGCGAGCCGCCTGCGTTGTCGGGGCGCTGGCGCCACGTCGGACGTTCCTTCTGGCATCCGTCACGGAGATCGACCATGGCAACACCCGAAAAGGTCCAGGGCCCCGCGTCCTACTTCCCGTCCATTGAGAAAAAGTACGGCCAGCCTGTCGCACACTGGCTGCAGGTGCTGCGCGATGCGGGCGATCTGAAGCACATGGCGCTGGTGGCGCTGCTCAAGGCCGTCCATGGCCTCGGGCACGGCCATGCGAACGCGCTGGTCGCCTACCACCTGGCCAGACACTAGCGGGCAGAAGCCGGTGCTCGTGCGAGGAACGCGGTCTCAGAGGGGGGCGAGCAGGGGCGAGGGCGGCAGCAAGGCCTTCCAGAATGCCGGCTCGTATTTCCACCAGGCGTGGCCGCCCATGGGCGCATGTCCGCCGTTGACGGCGAAGTAGTACGAGGGCCGCAACTCCAGCGCGAAGCGCGAGGCCACGATCTCGCCGGGCAACACGAAGTCGGCCGACAGCGCACCCATGAAGGCAAAAAACAGGTCTTCGCTCGAGCCGGTCTGGCAGAACACCTGCGTGGCCTGCGGAAACTCGCGCAGCAGCGCGATGCTTTTGTCGATGCGGCGCAGGCTCAGGCCGCCGTTGCCCACATGCACCTTGATGCGTTTGCCCAAAGCGCCCTCGAAGCGGTCGAGGTTCACGAACAGCTCGTTGCCGTCGGGCCAGGGCGCACCCAGGTAGTCGTAGGGCGATGCGCACCAGGCATCCAGCTCGTCGCGCAGCACCAGCGCGTCGGTCTGCAGGATCAGCAGGTGGCTGTGCTCGGCAAAGCGCTCGTAGAAGGCCGGATCGAGCAGCAAGCGGTTGTAGCCCGGGATGCTGGCGAAGAAGCCGTCATCGAAGGTGACGAAGCCGAGCTGCGGATAGCGCGCTGCGTAGTAGCTGCGGTCCAGTCCCCGCGGTGCGACAAATGCCGCAGGGCGGCCGGCCAGCGCAGCCAGCGACACATCCAGCGAATACTGCTCGATCGGCGGCAGCGTGGGCCGGTACACCGGCACCAGGACGATGGCGCTCACGCTGCCGTCGCCCGGTTCACGGCCTGCAGCACGGTCGCGACTTGCGCATCGCTCATCTGCGGGCCGATGGGCAGGCTCAGCACCTGGTCGGCCAGGCGTTCGGCCAGCGGCAGGCTGCCCGCGGCCAGGCCCATGCTGGCATAGGCTTTTTGCCGGTGCGGCGCGATGGGGTAGTGGATCAGCGTCTCCACACCTTCTGCCGCCAGGTGCTGCTGCAGCGCATCGCGCCGTGGGCTGCGCACCACGTACAAATGCCAGACTGGCTCGGCCCAGACCGGCACCTCGGGCAAGGCCAGGCCGGTGCCGGCCAGACCTTCGGTATAGGCCGCGGCGATGCGTTGGCGCCGTGCGTTCCAGGCGTCCAGGTGGCGCAGCTTCACGCGTAGCGCGGCGGCCTGCACCGGATCGAGCCGGTGGTTGCCGCCTTGTACGTCGCTGACGTACTTGGTCTGCGAGCCGTAATTGCGCAACGCGCGCAGGCGCTCGGCCAGCATCGCGTCGTCGGTGGTCACGGCGCCTGCGTCGCCCAGGGCTCCCAGGTTCTTGCCGGGATAGAAGCTCCAGGCCGCCGTGCCTTGGGCGCCGATGCGCCGGCCCTTGTAGCGCGCGCCGTGGGCCTGGGCTGCGTCCTCGAGCAATTGCAGGCCATGCCGCTCGGCCAGCGCGCGGATGGGGTCGAGGTCGGCCGGCTGGCCGTACAGGTGCACGGGCACGATGGCGCGCGTGCGGGGCGTGATGGCGGCGGCGATGCGGTCGACGTCGATGTTGCCCGTGGCTTCCACGGGCTCCACCGGCACTGGCACGGCGCCGCACTGGCTTACCGCGAACCAGGTCGCAATGAAGGTGTTGCTGGGCACGATGACCTCGTCGCCGGGCGCCACGCCCATGGCTCGCAGCGCCAGCGCCAGCGCGTCCAGCCCGTTGGACAGGGCCACGCAGTGGGCGGCACCGGCATAGGTGGCGAACTCCTGCTCCAGGCCCTCGACCTCGGCGCCGCCGATGTAGCGGCCCGAGCGCAGCGTGCGCAGCACGGCGTCCTCGAGTTCGGTCTGCAGCTCGCGGTAGCCCGCGTCCAGATCCAGGAAAGGAATCTTCATGCCTTCCACCTCGCGCGCATGAATTCGCCGTAGTCGCGGTAGTAGTCGGCCTCGTCGTAGCGGTTGGAGGCCAGCACCATGCAGACCGAGCCGGAAGAGAAGTTGTCGAGTTCGCGCCAGATCATGGGGCACACGTACAGGCCGTTGTAGGAGCGGTTCAGGTGCACGCGTTTCTTGTCCTTGCCGTCGTCCAGCACCACATCGAAGCTGCCCGACATGGCGATGATGAGCTGGTGCAGGCCCCGGTGCGCATGGCCGCCGCGTTCGGAGCCGCCGGGCACGTCGTAGAGGTAGTACACGCGCTGGATGTCGAAGGGCACGTGGTTGCCGCCCTCGATGAAGGTCAGGTTGCCGCGCGGCTCGTGGATCTTGGGCAGCTCGACCATCTGGCACAGGTCGATCGAGAAGGGGATCGGGGTGGGCTCGCTCATGGCGTGGTCTCCGCGGGAAGGTAGCGCCGGAACTTGTGCAGCGCGGCGCGGATGGCGTCCTCGCCGATGCTGAAGTAGATGTCCTGCGCCGTGCGCCGCTGCTCGACCGCGCCGAAGCCGGTGTGGAAGCGGATCACGCTGTCGTTGCCGATGCGCACGTCGAAATGGCTGCGCCGGTAGCCCAGCGCCAGCGCGTGCAGGTAGACCAGCAGGGCCGACTCGATGGCCGTGGAGGCGGGCGCACCGTCCTGGATCAGCCAGCTGCCCCAGCAGATGCTGTCGCCCTGCGGGTCGTACAGGCGCACCAGGCCGAGCCGCGTGCCGTCGTGCGCGCAGATCACGCAGTACAGCTGCTGCGGGTCGGCGTGGGAGCGGGCCAGCCAGTCCCGCTGGGCCTGCAGGTCGGCCTGCACGGGCTGCAGGAAGCGCGTCTTCGCGGCGTCGCTGCGCAGCGCCAGCACGAAGTCGGCGTCGTCCGGCGTGGCCGCGCGCAGCACGATGCTCTTGCCGCGCAGCTGCAGGGATTTGTCGAACGGGGCAGGGCTCATCGGCGGGCTCCGGCGCCGCCGTAGTGGCCGGGCAGGGTGGCTTCGCGGCCGTCCAGCAGGCCGGCGATGCTGTCCTGCAGCAGGCCCAGCAGCTGGGCGCAGCGGGCGTCCACGTGCTGCGTGGCCAGTGCGTCGGACACGCGTTGCAGCAGCGCGCCGTGCCCTTCGGAGTCGAAGCGCTGGTTGGCCAGCGCGGCGATGGCCTGCGGTTCGATCAGGTCGTGCACCTCGTAGAACAGTGGGCTGGTGCCGAGGCCGGCGATCTCGGGCAGGTTGCGGTAGAAGCTTGGCACGATCGGAATGCCGCCCGTGATCAGCGCGTTGTAGACGCGGATCGGCACGCCGCCCAGCACCGGCACGATCCAGTGGCTCTTGTAGCCGGCCCATTCGCGCAGGTTGTCCTCGTCGCTGCGGGCCTTGAACTGGTTGTCGGCGAAGCGCACGGAGTCGAAGTGCTTGGCCAGCGCGGCCACGGCCCGGCTGCGCTTGGGGTACTTGGCGTAGTGCACGTGCGGGCCGAAGGGTGTGTCGGCGCGCGGCGCTGTCAGCATGTCGAAGCGCTCGAACAGGAACGCGCGCGACCACTGGTGCACGCCGGCGAACACCGGCCCCAGGATGTGCGGGTTGAAGTGCGAGAGCAGGAAGGCGTTGTCCGACGAGGCCGAAATGTAGAAGTCGCTCTGCATGGCCAGCGTACAGCTCATCTGCAGCCAGTGCTGCGAATCCCAATCCCAGACCACGAACAGCGCCTGCGGGTTCGCGTCGCGGAAGGCGATGTAGCGCGGCAGGTTCTGGCCGATGTCGTTGTTGAGCAGCAGGAACACGCTGCCGGGCGGGATGTCGGCCGGTGGCGCGTCCAGGAAATCCGCCGCCAGCGCGACGTAGCGGCGGCCGTGCTCGGTGGGCCGTGCGTGGCACAGGTGCGCGCCCATGAACACCTGGCGCGCGGCACCGAAGTCGGCCGTGCGCAGCTTGGCCACGAGCTGCTCGTGCTGCGCGTAGGCCAGCGAGTCGAGCAGCGGGTCCTGCAGCAGCTGGTGCATGTCGGCGGCCTGCGTCGCCAGCTTGCCGACCAGGTCGTAGGCGTTGGGGGGGAGGTTCATGCGCGCGGAGCCGTCAGGGGTTGGGCGTGTCGTCCAGCACCACCTTCTTCATGACCGTCAGCAGGTGGATGCCGCGCCACTCCTGCATCTCGATGCGGAACGCGCCCTGAAAGCCATAGATCTTGGCCCAGCGGTTCTGCCAGTCGAAGTACAGCGGGAAGGTCTCGTCGGTGATGAAGTTGACGTGCGTGGGGTCGCGGAAGGTGGTGGCGTGCGGGTAGGCCGGCGTCATCGACAGGAACAGCCCGCCCTCCTTGAGCACGCGCCAGATCTCGTTCATGACCTCGATGAAGGCGTTGCGCCGCTGCGGCGCGTAGATCAGCCGCGGCACGTGCTCCAGGAAGTCGTGCGCGGTCACGTACTCGAAGGCGTTGCTCTCGAACGGGATGGGCTCGACCACCAGGTCGGCCGCGCGGATGTTGCTGCCCAGGTCGCGCACGTCCACGCCGAACACCTCGTCGGCATTGAAGGGGTTCTTGGGTTCGGGGCCGCAGCCCAGGTCCAGGGTCTTGGTCATGTGTTCTCCAGCGCCGGGCAGGCCAGGGCGTCGTGGGCGCCGCCGAGCTGGGTGCGGCGCCACATGGCGGTGTAGGCGGCCTCCAGGTGGCGGCGAAAGCCGTCGGTGTCGCTGAGCGCCTGGCCGTTTTCGCGCTGCAGCAGCCGTTCGCGCAGCGCGGCGCGGCGCTCCGGGTTCTGCGCGAGCTTGAGCGCCAGGTCTTCGTAGGCGGCCAGCGAACCGGTCGCCAGCTTGGGCAGCCCGGCGGCCTTGACCAGGCTGCCGGCCACGCGCGAGGGGAAGGAGTCGCCCACCAGGGTCACCACGGGCAGGCCGGCCATCAGCGCGTCGGCAGCGGTCGTGTGGGCGTTGTAAGGGTGCGTGTCCAGGAAGATGTCGGCCTGGCGGTAGCGGGCCAGGTGGTCTTCCACCCGCGGCACGCGGCCGGCGAACACCAGGCGCTCGGGCGCGATGCCGCGCAGCGCGGCTTCCTTGCGCAGGTTGCGCTGCGTCGCCTCGCCGCGCGAGACCAGCCACAGCACGCTGCCGGGCACCTGGGCTAAGAGCCGCATCCAGACATCGAAAACGGGCGGTGTGATCTTGTAGTCGTGGCTGAATGAGCAGAACACCACGCCCTCGTCGGGCAGGCCGCATTCTGCACGCGTGGGCGTGCGCTCGGCGATCTGCACGCTGTCGTCCACCGGCAGGTAGGCATCGGGCAGGTAGACCACCTGCTCGTCGTAGAAGGGCTTGTGGGCGTCCGGGATGATGTGGCGGTCGGCCAGGATGTAGTCGAAGTAGTCCACGCCCATGGTGCCGGGGTAGCCCAGGTAGTTGACCTGCACCGGCGCGGGCCGCCACGCGAAGATGGCGGTGCGCGTGTCCGAGGTGTAGCCGCCCAGGTCGATCGCGATGTCGATCTCGCGTTCGCGCATCCAGCGCGCGATGCGCTCGGCGGTCCAGTCGCGTGCGTCGACGAACTCGTCGAAGGCCGCGAGGATGCGCCCGCGCAGCCGGCTGCCGTCGTCCACGCCGAGCGAGATGGCGATGGTCTCGAAGCGGTTCTTGTCGTGCCGCTCGAAGATGCCGCACATCAGGTGGCTGACCGGATGTTCGCGCAGGTCGGGCGAGACGTAGGCGATGCGGATGCGTTTGTGGTGGTAGCGCTCGCCATTCCACAGCGCCTGTGGCTGGCGCGGGTTCTGCTGGGCCGCGAAGATGCGCGCGGCGCGCTGGTGGTCCTGCGCGTCGCTGGACGCGGACATGAAGGCCAGCGACTTGCACACGCGTTGGCCAGCGCGCACGCCGTCGACGATGCGCGTGCGCAGTGCGTCGAAGTCGGTCCAGTCGCAGACGTGCAGGCGCTCGAAGAAGAGAAGCCCCAGCGCATAGTCGGCATCGGGCTTGACCTGCACCAGCCGCTCGAACATCG
>DATKFT010000558.1:0-2020 GCA_035544335.1 Pseudorhodoferax sp. | reverse complement strand
CACACCGGCGATGCGCTTGAAGTTGGCGCCGGCCAGGTGCTGGCTGGAGCCGATGCCGCCGGAGCCATAGTTCAGCTTGCCGGGTTCGGCCTTGGCCGCCTTCAACAGGTCGGCAACCGAACGGAACGGCGAGTTGGTCGGCACCAGCAGCACGCTGGGCGAGGTGGTGATCATGCCGACCGGCGCGAAGTCCTTGATCGGGTCGTGGTTGAGCTTGGCGTACAGCGCCGAATTCAGGCCGTGCGAGGTGGCGGTGGCCAGCATGATGGTGCTGCCGTCGGCACGCGCGCGGGCCGCGGCATCGCTGCCGATGTTGCCGCCCGCGCCGCCGCGGTTGTCGATCACGATGGACTGGCCCAGGGCCTCGGCCATGCGCACCGCCGTGAGCCGCGCCACGTTGTCGGAGGGGCCGCCGGCCGGCCAGCCCACGATCATCGTGATCGGGCCGGGGGGCAGTGCGCCCTGGGCGGTGGCGAACAGGGGCAGGGCGAGGGCGATGGCCGTGAGGCCGCGGCGGGAGATGGTGTGCATGGTGTCCAGTGCGAAGGTTGAGATCAAGGTTTGTCCTGCCAGGGCATCTCGGCCCAGAGCTTGCGGAAGCCCGCTTCGGTGGTTTCCAGTTCGGCCGCGTAGGCGGTGGGCGCGAGGTAGCGCAGCGGCGCGTACATGGCCTCGGCCTGTTGCTTGAACGCGGGGTCCGCCGCGATGGCGGCCACGGCGTCGACGAGCTTCTTGCGCACCGCCTCGGGCAGGCCCTTGGGCGCGGCCAGGCCGCGCAGCGAAGCCAGCTCGATGTCGATGCCCTGCTCCTTGAAGGTCGGCACCTGCGGCGCCAGCGAGGTGCGCGCGGCCGACATCTGGCCCAGCAGCCGGATCGGCGTGCCGCCCTTCTGGTAGGCCAGCACCTCGCCGACGTTGATGGCGCCGATGACGATCTGCTGGCCCGTGGCGGCGGCCCGCACCTCGCCCGCGCCCTTGTAGGGCACGTGGGTCAGCTTGGTACCGGTGGCCTTCTCGAACAGTAGCATGGCCAGGTGGTCGTCCGAGCCGGTGCCGGTGGTGCCCACGGTCACGGCGCCGGGGTTGGCCTTGGCATAGGCCGCGAGGCCGGCCAGCGTGGTGATGGCGTTGCTGTTGTGGATGGCGAAGCCGCCCGGGTCGTCCACCAGGTTGCCCAGCAGGTCGTATTGGCTCCAGTGGAAGGAACTCTTGCGCTCGATGGGGATGGTCAGCACGTTGGGCGTGTTGATGAAGCCGATGGTGTAGCCGTCGGGCCTGGCGCGCGCGAGTTCGCCGAAACCGATGCCGCCGCCCGCGCCCGGGCGGTTCAGCACCACCACGCTGCCGCCGAGCTGCTTCTCCAGGTGGCGGGCCAGCAGGCGCGCCACGAGATCGGTGCCGCCGCCGGGGCCGTAGGCCACGATGAGCTCGATGGGCTTGGCGGGGTAGGGCGCGTCGGGCTGCGCGGAGGCCGGCAGGGCGAAGGCGGCTGCGGCGATGCCGGCGCACAGCGCGCGGCGTGTCCAGGGTTGGTTCATTTCATGTCTCCGTTGTGTTGCCCTTGGCGGGCTGTAGAAATCAGTTCGCAAGTGCCGCCGCGATGCGTGCGCTGGCACGCGGCCAGACCTCGGGGTTGACCAGGCGCGCGGGCCGCTGGCCGTCGGCCAGCAGCTTGACGATCTGGGTCGCGGCCAGGGTGGCGTTGTTGCGCCGCGCCTCGTGCGTGACGCCGGCCGTGTGGAAGGTGGCGGCCACATTGGGCAGCTGCAGCAGCGGGTGGTCGGCCGGCGGCGGCTCCTGGTCCCAGACGTCGAGCCCGGCGCCGCCCAGGTGGCCGCTGGCCAGTGCCGCGTGCAGTGCGGCCTCGTCGTGGATGCCGCCGCGCGCGGTGCTCACGAAGATGCTGCCGGGCCGCATCATCGCGAAGGCCTCGGCGTCCAGGAGACCCAGCGTGCTGGCGTCGCGCGGGCAGTGCAGCGAGACGATGTCGGCGCGGCGCAGCAGTTCGTCCAGTGCCACC
>DATKFT010000557.1:0-4583 GCA_035544335.1 Pseudorhodoferax sp. | reverse complement strand
GCAGGCGCTCGCTGCGCCGGGACACGGAGCTGATGCGGATGGCGCCCAGCTGCTCGAGCGACAGGTCGGCGATGTCGTCGCCAGGACCGGGCTCCGCCATGGCGCAACACGCCCACAGGGCGGCGATGGCCACCGGTGCGGATCTCGCGGACTTCTGGCTTTTCAGCAATCGAACGCCCCTCCCGTCGCCAATCCTCTTGTTTTTTGAGCGTGAAGTTCTGAGCAATGGTTCAGAAAACACACAAATTTAATGTACAGCCATTCCCATGGGGCGACAACGGCGCGGGCATGGGGGCGCGCAAGGCGTCGCTGGGGCGCGACGTGCCGTGCAAGGCGGCGCAGCGCGTGGACGCGGTGGCGTGGGGGGAGGGGCGTGGCGCGTCGGTATGCGCCGGGGGCTGCGGCTGCCCCAGCCCGGGGGCAGCGTTGAACGAGCGGCTGGCCCAAAATCCGCGCGCCACGGCCGCTGGGGCCTTGGCGGCAGACCAGGGCGGCCGGGCGCCGTTACCGGAGGCCGCTACCGGAGGGCGCTACCGGAGGCCGCCAGGGGGCGCCAGGGGGCGCCGCTACCAGGCGCCGCCCGCGTTCACTGCTTGACGGCTTCGATCTGCGCGACGATGCGCACGTTCTTGGAGAAGCCGTACTGCACGCCGTAGTCCACGCCGAAGGCCGTGCGGTCGATCGTGGTCTCGAAGTCGCCGCCGCAGACTTCACGCTTGAGCATGGGGCTCTCGTAGCAGTTGAACTGCCGGGCCTTGAAGGTCACGGGCTGGGTCTTGCCCTTGAGCGTGAGCGTGCCGGCCACTTCGCTGACCTTGTCGCCGTTGAACTTGAACTTGTCGCCCACGAAGGTGGCGGTCGGGAACTGCGCGGCGTCGAAGATGTCGGCGCTCTGCAGATGCTTGTCGAACGGCGCCACGCCGGTGCTCACGGAGTTGATCTGGAACGTGATCTCGACCTTGCCGGTCTTGGCCGCCTTGTCCAGCGTGATCTGGCCTTCCTTCTTCTCGAAGCGGCCGCGGTTCACGGCCGCGCCGAAGTGGTCGATCTCGAAGGTCGCGAAGGTGTGCGTGGGCTCGACCACGTAGGTGGCGCTCTGCGCGTGGGCGCTGCCGGTGGCCAGCAAAAGCGAGGTGGCGGCGGTGGCCAGGGCGGTCAGGGCAATGCGTTGCATCCAGGAATCTCCGGGTGAAATGACAGAAACAAAGGGGAAAGGGTGGGGGGAATCAGAGCTTGGGCACGCCGGACAGCGCGAGCTTGAGCTTGACCTGCACGTCGTCGGCGACCATGGAGGTGTCGGTCCACTCGTTCTCGCCGATCTTGAACGCCAGGCGCTTGATCGTGAACGTGCCCGTGGCCACCGTGGTCGCGCCGTTCTGCGCGAGCGTCACGGGCACGACCACGTCCTGGGCGTTGCCCTTGATGGACAGCTTGCCGGCCACCTCGTACTTGCCGCCGCCCAGCGCCTTGATGGCCGTGGACTGGAAGCTGGCCTGCGGAAATTTGGGCACGTTGAACCAGACCGGCCGGACGAGTTCGGCATCGGCCTCCTTGCTCAGCGAGGCGCTGCCCATGTCGACCGTGAACGCGACCTTGCTGGTGGCAAGCTTGGCCGGGTCGAAGCTGACCTGGGCGTCGAACTTCTTGAAGCGGCCTTCGACGGGCACGCCCATCTGCTTGCTCACGAACGCGATCTCGCTTTGCGCGGGCACGAGTGCCTGCTGGGCCAGTGCGGGCATGGCCAGCGCGGCGGTGGCGGCCAGGCACAGGCCGGCCAGGGTCGTCGATGACTTCATGGAAACTCCGTGGAAAAAAGAGGGGTCAGCCGCGGCCGGGCAGCATGCGCGTGAGCAGGCCGTCGCGGTCGATGACATGGTGTTTGAGCGCGGCCCCGATGTGCAGCACCGCGAGCGTGGCCAGTGCATAGGCGCTGAACGCATGCCAGGGCTTGATGGCCTCGGCCAGCGCGGGGCTCACGGGCACGAAGTCGGGCAGCTGCACGAGGCCCAGGAACACGACGGGAAAGCCCGCCGCCGAGCTGTAGGCCCAGCCGATCAGCGGCACGGCGAAGAACAGCAGGTACAGCAGGTGGTGCGTGCCGTGGTGGGCGATCTGCTGCCAGCGCGGCATGGCCGACAGCACGGCGTCCGGCAGCGCGGGCGGGCGGTGCGTGAGCCGCCACAGCAGCCGCAGCGCCGACAGCGCGAGGATGGTGACGCCGGCCCATTTGTGCCAGCTGTACAGCTTGAGCCGCTGCGGCGAGAACGGCAGGCCGGTCATGTACAGGCCGAGCACGAAGATGCCGATGAGCGCGAGCGCCAGCACCCAGTGCAAGACGATGGCCGTGGTGCCGTAGCGCGCGGCGGAAGTGGAAGACATGTCGATCAGGCAGCGGCGTCCAGCCGCGTCTCAGTAAGAACCCTGATCCTAGAGTCGGCACCGAGCACGAAGTTTCAGCGAAATTGGTCCTTGGATTCAAAAAACATGAACAGTGCGGGGCGCCGCCCTGGGGCCTTGGGGCGCGTGGGCTGGTGGTGTGGCCTGCCATGGGAGCGGGTGCCGCCGCATGTTGCGCTGCGCATTGCAGCGGTAACAGCCAGCGTGCGTGCCCGCGCGCTGGTGCAACAGCACGGCGCAACACTGGCACATCCGCGCCGCAAGGGTGGTGCGGAATCCACCAGCCGGGGCCTGGTTCCCCGGATTCAGGAGTGCAGCATGCGCAAGATCCTCTCCCCCCTCGCCGCCATCGGCTTCGTGGCCGCGCTCGGCGTCCATGTCGGTGCCCAGGCCGGGAACGCCTACGCAGGCGCGGCCCTGGGCGCGCCCGACTACAGCAACAGCATCAACGGCATGGGCGGCGACGGCGGCGGCCACGGCGTGGGCGCCAAGCTCTACGGCGGCTACAAGATCACGCCCAATTTCGCGATCGAAGGCGGCTATGTGAACCTGGCGCGCAGCAAGGACATTGACGGCACCGTCAAGGGCCAGGGCGTGTACCTGGACGGCGTGGGCAGCCTCCCCGTTGCGCCGCAGTGGTCGGTCTACGGCAGCGCCGGCGTGGCCGACGTGCGCTTTCGCACGCCCGAGGGCAACGACTCCAGCCCCGCGCTCAAGCTCGGGCTGGGTGTGCAGTACGACCTGACCCAGACCGTGGCGCTGCGCGTGGGCTACGACCGCTACCACTTCACCGACGCCTTCGACGGCAAGGCCAACGTGGGCCAGGCCGTGGCCGGGATCCAGGTCGGCTTCTGAGACACCTGCGCCCCGCCGGCCCATGGTCCGGCAGGGCGGCGGGGCTCAGATCATCAGTTCGATCAGGAACGGGCCGGAGCGCGCGAAGCTTGCACGCATGAGGTCCGCGCACTGCTCCAGCGTCTCGGCGCGTGCGGCTTCCACACCCATGCCGCCGGCCAGGCGCACCCAGTCCAGGTCGGGGTTGCCCAGGTCCAGCATGCGCATGGCGGTGTCGCCGGGCTTGGCACCCACGCCCACGTACTCGCCGATCAGGATGTTGTACTTGCGGTTGGACAGGATGATGGTGGTGCAGGGCAGCTTCTCGCGCGCCTGCGTCCACAGCGACTGCAGCGAGTACATGGCCGAGCCGTCGGCCTGCAGGCTGATCACGCGGCGCTGGCGGCGGGCGCCCAGCGCGGCGCCCGTGGCCACGGGCAGGCCGTCGCCGATCGCGCCGCCGGCCAGGTGCAGCCAGTCGTGCGCGGGCGCGGCGTGCGTGTGCTGGTAGAAGCCGCGGCCGAAGGACACGCTCTCGTCGGACACGATGGCCTGCTCGGGCATCAGCGCGGCCACGGTCTGGGCCAGGCCCTCGGGCGTGGGCTTCCCCTGCGCGGGTTCGGGCCGCGGGCCGGCCTCGGGCAGCGCGAGCTCGGGCGCGCTCAGTGTTTCCACGAGCGCGCGCAGCGCGGCCGTGGGGTCCTGGTCCAGGCGCGAGAGCCGGTGCAACTGCGCCTCGGGCGCGTACTGCGTGGACGGCTTGCCCGGGTAGGCGAAGAAGCCCACGGGCGGCTTGGCACCGACCAGCACGATGTGCTTGAAGCGCGCCAGCGTCTTGATGGCCAGGTCGGTCACGTAGGGCACGCGTTCGAGCGGCAGGCGGCCGCGGCCGCGCTCCACATGCGCGTTCATGAAGTCGGCCAGCAGCGTGGCGCCGGTGGCCTGGGCCACGCGCCAGGCCAGGGCCTGCGCCGGGCCGCGCACGGCGCTGTCGGCCAAGAGGATCAGCGTGTCGCGGCCGGCCGCGCGCAGCACGCGTGCGGCGTTGTCGACGGCGAGCGGGTCCAGCGGGCCGGGCGCCGGCACGGGCAGCGGTTCGGCCACGGCACCGCCTTCGTTCCAGGACGCGTCGGACGGCAGGATCAGCGTGGCCACCTGGCCCGGCGCGCTGCGCGCGGCCTGCACGGCGGCGGCCGCGTCGCGGCCCACATCCTCGGCGCGCTGGCTGGTGCGCACCCATTGCGAGACGGTGCGCGCCATGGCCTCGGTGTCGGCCGTCAGCGGCGCATCGAAGGGGCGGTGGTAGGTGGCCTGGTCGCCCACGATGTTGACGATGCCGGCATGGGCGCGGC
>DATKFT010000556.1:0-14336 GCA_035544335.1 Pseudorhodoferax sp. | reverse complement strand
GCTGCGCACCTTCACCGAGCACCGCTGGGGCGAGCGGCCCATGGAGCGCACGGCCATCGTCGAGTCCAACCATGTGATGGGCGTGCTGTTCCTTTACAACAACCTGCACCTCATCCACCACCAGCAGCCGACCCTGCCGTGGTACCGCATCCACGCGCGCTGGAAGCGCGACCGCGCGGCCCTGCTGGAGGACAACGCGCACTTCTTCTACCCGGGCTACCTGGACATCACGCGGCGCTTCCTGTTCACGCCGGTGTTCCACCCTGGCCACCCGAAATGGTGATCCGCCCCGGGTCCACCGCGCACTGTTTTTCGCAACGTACCGCCTTGTCCGTCACTGTCTTTTTCACGGAGATCCCATGCACATCACTGCCCGTCTGACCGCTGCGATGGCCGCCGCGCTGGTATCCACCGCGCTGTGGGCCGAAGACTACCCGTCCAAGACCATCCGCATGGTCGTTCCCTATCCGGCTGGCGGCATGGCCGACAAGATCGCCCGCGAGGCCTCGGACGAGCTGTCGCGCCGCCTGAAGCAACCGGTGGTGGTCGAGAACCGCTCCGGCGCGGCCGGCAACATCGGCTTCGACTATGTGGCGCGCCAGCCCGCCGACGGCTACACGCTGTTGCTGGCGCCGGCCTCCAACCTCACGGTGCAGCCCGCGCTGTTCAAGAACCTCTCGTACAACCTCGAGAAGGACTTCGTGCCCGTGTCGATGCTGGTGCTGACGCCGCAGGTGCTGGTCGTCCATCCGAGCCTGCCGGTGAACACGCCCAAGGAACTCGTCGAGTACGCCAGGAAGAACCCGGGCAAGGTCAACTACGGCATGACGCTGGGCGCCTACTCGCATCTGGCGGGCGAGATGCTGGCGGCCCAGACCGGCACCGACCTGAAGCCCGTTCCCTACCAGGGAACGGCTCCGGCCCTCAACGACCTGCTGGGCGGTCAGACGCAGTTCATGTTCAACGAGGTGATCACCGCCATGCCGCACCTCTCGGGCCACAAGCTCAAGCCGCTGGCCGTGGCCTACCGCACGCGCGCGCCCTGGTTGCCGAACGTGCCGACCATGATCGAGGCGGGCTTTCCCGACTTCGAGGTGACGTCCTGGTACGCGGTGGTGGCCAAGACCGGCACGCCGCAAGCCATCATCGACAGGGTGTCCAAGGAGCTGCATGACATCGTGCAGAACCCCGACTTCAAGAAGCGCTACGACGAGATCGGTGCTTTCGTGGTGGGTGGCACGCCGGCGGAACTGGGCAAGTTCATCCAGTCCGAAACCAAGAAGTGGACGGCCATCGTGAAGCAGGCCGGCATCCAGCCGAACTGAGGGCCTTGCGCGGCGCGCCCTGTGAAGGGGCGCCGCGCCCACACCATGCCATTTCAACGCTTTGACTTGGCGGCGATCGCCGCCACCCCCTGGAAGAACGGCGGCGGCAGCACGCGGGAGATCGCGTGTTGGCCGCCCGGTGCCGGTTTCGAGCAGTTCGACTGGCGTGTGTCCATCGCATCCATCGCCGCGAGCGGACCGTTCTCGGTGTTCGCGGGTGTGGACCGCATCATCTGCCTGCTTGAAGGCGATGGCGTGCAGCTGCAGGGGCCGGCGATCGCGCACCGGCTCGATGTGCCGCTGCAACCCTTCGCGTTCAGCGGCGACGTGCCCGTCGATTGCAGCCTGCTCGGCGGGGCATCGCGTGATTTCAACGTCATGACGCGGCGGGGCCGCCTGCATGCGACCCTGCGCGTGCTGCGCGGTGCGGCCGCGCTGCCCACCGCAGCGCATGGCCTGCTGCTGGCCTTGCGCGGGCGCTGGCAGGTCGGCGACGCCAGCGTTGCGCCGCAGCAAGGCCTGTGGTGGGCCGATGCGGCACAAGCGATGTCGCCGCGCAGCACCGATGCCGATGCAGCACTGCTCGCGGTCGTGTGGCATCCTGCCGCGACCGCCTGAGCTGCCGAGACCCCGAGGATTTCTTCAGATGCCCGATTTCGAAACCCTGCCTTCGGCCGATGGCCTGTGGACCGGTCTGCGCGACACCGAGGGCGCAGCCTGCGCCATCGTGGTCCGCGCGGGCCAGATCCAGTGGTACGGCGCGCCCGACGCCGTGCCGAGCGAACATGCGCAGGCCCGGCGCCACGATGGTGGCGGCGCGCTGGTCACACCCGGCCTCGTGGACTGCCACACCCACCTGGTCTATGGCGGCCAGCGTGCCAACGAGTTCGCGATGCGCCTGGCCGGTGCGAGCTACGAAGAGGTGGCCAAGGCGGGCGGCGGCATCGTCTCCAGCGTGCGCGCCACGCGTGAGGCCAGCGAGGACGCGCTCTTCGCGAGCGCTTCGGCGCGGCTGCAGAGCCTGCTGGCCGAGGGCGTCTGCGCGGTCGAGATCAAGTCGGGCTACGGCCTGTCGCTTGAGCACGAGCGCAAGCAGCTGCGTGTGGCGCGGCGCCTGGCGCAGGCCCACGGCGTGACCGTGCGCACCACCTTCTTGGGCGCGCATGCCTTGCCGCCCGAGTACGCAGGGCGCAGCCAGGACTACGTTGACCTCGTCTGCCGCGAGATGCTGCCGGCCCTGCATGCAGAAGGCCTGGTCGACGCGGTCGACGTGTTCTGCGAGCGCATCGCGTTCTCGCTGGCCGAGACCGAACAGGTGTTCCAGGCCGCGCAGGCCCTGGGCGTCCCGGTCAAGCTGCATGCCGAGCAGCTGTCGGACATGGGCGGAGCGGCGCTCGCGGCACGCTACGGTGCGCTGTCGTGCGACCACATCGAGCATTTGTCGCAGGAGGGCGTAGCCGCCATGGCGGCCGCGGGCACCGTGGCCGTGCTGCTGCCGGGCGCCTACTACACGCTGCGCGACACGCAGCTGCCGCCGATCGCGGCGCTGCGCGCGGCCGGCGTGCCCATGGCCGTCTCGACCGACCACAACCCCGGCACTTCGCCCGCGCTCTCGCTGCTGCTGATGGCCAACATGGCCTGCACGCTGTTCCGCCTCACGGTGCCCGAGGCGATCGCGGGCATCACCACGCACGCGGCCCGCGCGCTGGGCCAGCAGGACGCGCACGGCAGCATCGCGGCCGGCCGGCCCGCGAACTTCGTGCTGTGGGATCTGCAGGACGCGGCCGAGCTGGCCTACTGGTTCGGCCAGCGCCCCGTGCGCTGTGTCGTGCGGCAGGGCCGCATCGCGGAGGGCGCGCTGTGACGGCGGGCGCCCTGTTCGCGGCCGACGCGCTGTTGCCCCAGGGCTGGGCGCGCGGTGTGCTGCTGCAATGGGATGCGGACGGCATGCTGGTGCAGGTGCAGGCCGACGCCGCGCGACCCGAAGGCGTCGCCCAGGCCGCAGGCCCCGTGCTGCCCGGCCTGCCCAATCTGCACTCGCACGCGTTCCAGCGCGGCATGGCCGGGCTGACCGAGTACCGGGGGCAGGGCGAGGACAGCTTCTGGAGCTGGCGCACGCTGATGTACCGCTTCGCGGGCCGGCTGGACCCGGTCCTCTTGGAGGCCATCGCGTTCGGGCTGTACGCGGAGATGCTGGAGGCGGGCTACACCAGCGTGTGCGAGTTCCACTACGTGCACCACGACCGCGGTGGCCAGCCCTACGCGGACGACGCCGAACTCGCGCTGGCATTGCTGCGCGCCGCGCAGCGCGCCGGCATCGGCTTGACGCTGCTGCCCGTGCTCTACCAGACCAGCGGCTTCGGCGCCAAGCCGCCGGGCGAGGGCCAGCGCCGCTTCATCCGCAGCACGGACAACATGCTGGGCCTGCTGGAGCGGCTGCGCCCGCTCTGCGCCGCCCAGGGTGCACGCCTGGGCCTGGCACCGCACTCGCTGCGCGCCGTGCCGCCCGAGGCGCTGCGCGAGGCCCTGGCCGGCCTGCACGCGCAGGACGCCACGGCCCCCGTGCACATCCACATCGCCGAGCAGACGCAGGAGGTCGACGACTGCCTGGCCTGGAGCGGCCAGCGCCCCGTGGCCTGGCTGCTGGACCACGCACCCGTGGACGCGCGCTGGTGCCTCGTGCACGCCACGCACATGGATGCCGAAGAGTACCGCCGCGCGGCCGCCAGCGGCGCCGTGGCCGGCCTGTGCCCCAGCACCGAGGCCAACCTGGGCGACGGCATCTTCGACTGGCCGGCCTGGCAGGCCGCGGGCGGCGCCTGGGGCCTGGGCTCGGACAGCCATGCCTGCGTCAACGCGGCCGAGGAACTCATGCTGCTGGAGTACGGCCAGCGCCTGGCCACGCGCCGGCGCAACGTGATGGCCACGCCCGCGCAGCCGCAGGTCGCCACGGCCATGACGCTTGCGGCCGTGGCCGGCGGCGCGCAGGCGGCGGGCCGGGCCATTGCGGGCCTGGCCCTGGGCCAGCAGGCCGACCTGGTCACGCTGGACGCCCAGCACCCGTCGCTGGCGGGTTTGCCCGCGCCCGAGATGCTGTCTGCCCATGTGTTCGCGAGCCACCGCACGAGCGCGGTCAAGGCCGTTCATGTGGCGGGGCAGCTGCGGGTGCGGGATGCGCGCCATGCCGAGCATGGCCTGGCGACCGCAGGTCTGGTCGCTGCACGCCGGCAGTTGCGCCAGGACGCGGGATGAGCCCGGGCGCTGCGAGGGCCTGCAGGGCTCCCGGGTCCGCTGCGCTGGCACCGGGGATGGCAGGGCAGGGTCTAATTCGGGCCACGGCTTGGCCGGCCCCCGATTGTTGAGAGGTTGCTGATGCGTTTTTCCACCACCGAAGCCCCGTTCCGTTTCCGCCAGGGCACGCGCCCCTTGCTGGTCTCCATGCCCCATGTCGGCACCCACGTGCCGCCCGCGCTGGCCGCGCGCTTCACGGCCGAGGCGCGCGAGGTGCACGACACCGACTGGCACCTGGAGCGCCTGTACGACTTCGCCGATGCGCTGGGCGCCTCGGTGCTCGTGGCCACGCATTCGCGCTACGTGATCGACCTGAACCGTCCGCCGGATGGCGCGAGCCTGTACCCGGGCCAGAACGTGACCGGCCTGTGCCCGGTCGACAGCTTCGACGAGACGCCGCTGTATGCCGACCCGGCCCACCAGCCCGGCGAGGCCGAGATCGCGGCGCGCCGCGACGCCATCTGGCACCCCTACCACGCCAAGCTGGCGCAAGAGCTCGCGCGCATCAAGGCTGCGCACGGCATCGCCATGCTGTGGGACGGGCATTCGATCCGCTCCGTGCTGCCGCGCTTCTTCGAGGGCAAGCTGCCCGACCTGAACCTGGGCACGGGCAAGGGCACGAGCTGCGACCCGGCCCTGGCCGAGCGCCTGCTCGCGATCGCCAAGGACGCCACGGGCTACACCAGCGTGCTGAACGGCCGCTTCACGGGTGGCTACATCACGCGCCACCACGGCCGGCCGCAGGATGGCCAGCACGCCGTGCAGCTGGAGATGACGCAGAGCAGCTACATGCAGGAGGCCATGCCCTTCGACTACCTGCCGGGCGTGGCGGCCGGCGTGCAGCCGCATCTGCAGCGCATGCTGCAGGCCGTGCTGGACTTCGCCGAGACGCGGCGGTGAGCGCGTTCCTCGTGGCCCTGCGTGCCGCCCTGGGCGACGACGCGGTGGCCGTCGGCGAGGCCATCCCCGAACGCCATCTGACGGACTGGAGCGGCGTGCCCGCCGTGCGCCCGCTGGCGCTGCTGCGCCCGCGCAGCACGCAGCAGGTCAGTGCGGCGCTGCAGCTCTGCAGCCAGCACCGCGTGCCCGTGGTGCCGCAGGGCGGGATGACCGGCTTGGCCGGTGCGGCCCAGCCGCTGGCGCAGGGCGTGGCGCTGTCGCTGGACCGCATGCAGGCCATCGAACAGCTGGACGCCGCCACGCGCACCCTGACCGTGCAGGCCGGCGCCACCGTGCAGTCCGTCCAGGAGGCGGCCAGCGCCCAGGGCCAGCTGTTCGGCGTGGACTTCGGTGCGCGCGGCTCGGCCCAGGTCGGCGGCGCGTTGGCCACGAACGCGGGCGGCAACGGCGTGCTGCGCTTCGGCATGATGCGCGAGCAGACGCTGGGCCTGGAGGTGGTGCTGGCCGACGGCTCCGTGCTGCCCATGCTGCGCCCCATGCAGAAGAACAACACGGGTTACGACCTCAAGCAGTTCTTCATCGGCGCCGAGGGCACGCTGGGCGTGATCACGCGCGCGCTGCTGCGGCTGCATCCGGCGCCAGCCACGCGCGTGACGATGCTGGCCGCCGTGCCCGACTACGCCGCCGCGCTTGCGTTGCTGGCCCGGCTGCAGGCGCGTGCCGGCGCGGGACTGGCGGCCTTCGAACTCATGTGGCGCGACTTCGTCGTGGCCTCGCTGGCCTGGCAGCAGCTGCGCGAGCCCTTCGCTGCGCCGCACCCGCTGCTGGCCCTGGTCGACCTCGACGGTCCCGATGCCGCGCAGCTGCAGGCCGCGCTCGAAGAGGTGCTGGCCCCCGCCTTGCAGGACGGCCTGGTGCTCGACGCTGCCATTGCGCAGTCCGAGGCCCAGGCGCGCGCGTTCTGGAAAATCCGCGAGGCCACGGCCGAGCTGCCCGCGCGCATGCACCCGCCCGTCAATTTCGACGTGAGCCTGCCCATGGCCGAGATCGGCCGCTTCGCCAGCGCCTGCCGCGCCGCGCTCGACGCGCGCTGGCCTGGCCATGCCAGCGTGTTTTTCGGCCACATCGGCGACAGCAACCTGCATGTCTCCACCGACGCCAGCACCATCGGCGGCGACGTGCACGGGCTGGAGCAGCTGGTCTATGACCTGGTCGGCGACTTCGCGGGCAGCGTGTCGGCCGAGCACGGCATCGGACTGCACAAGAAGCCCTACCTGGGCCGCAGCCGCACGCCGGCCGAGCTGGCCGCCATGCGCGCCGTGAAAGCTGCGCTGGACCCCCTGCATCTGATGAACCCTGGAAAGATCTTCGACTGACATGAACTCTGCGCCCGACTTCCTGGCCCTGGCCCGCCCCGAGGTGCCACCCCTGCCCATCTACAACGCCGGCCTGTCCTCCGAGGCCGTGCGTGCGCGCTACGGCGTGGACCGCATCGCGCGCCTGGGCAGCAACGAGAACCCCTACGGCCCCAGCCCGCGCGTGGCGCAGGCGCTGGCCGATCTGGCGCAGCAGGTGCTGTGGTATTCGGACTCCGACAGCCGGGCGCTGCGCGAGGCCATCGCCGCGCAGTGCGGCACGACGGCGCCCTGCGTCGTGGTGGGCAACGGCTCGGAATCCATCTTGCAGATGCTGTGCCTGGCCCTGCTGTCGCCGGGCGAGCGCGTGCTGACGCAGCGCCCGGCCTTCGGCCTGCACGAGATCTACCCGCGCATGATGGGCGCCGAGGTCGAGCTGCTGGACCTCACGCCCGCACTCGGCTTCGACGTCGACGCCTGGTGCGCCGCGCTCGCGCGCGGACCCAAGATCGCGATGCTGGCCAACCCTTCCAACCCGGTGGGCTGCCTGTTCGACAGCGCGGCCTTTGCGCGGCTGCTGGATGCCACGCCGGCCGGCACGCTGCTCGTGGTCGACGAGGCCTATGTGGAGTACGCGCGGCTCACGCCAGGCTTTCCCGACGCGCTGCCCATGCTGCGCGACTGGGGCGGCGCCTGGATCGCTCTGCGCACCTTCTCCAAGGCCTACGGCCTGGCCGGCCTGCGCGTGGGCTACGGCATCGCCAGCGATGCCGCGCTGGTGGAGCTGCTGGACCGCGTGCGCACGCCGTTCGGCGTGAGCCTGGCCGCGCAGCTGGCAGCGCGCGCGGCGCTCGACGACGAGGCGCACATGCGCGCGGGCGTGGCCCGCACCGTGGCCCAGCGCGAGGCCATGCGCAGCGCGCTCGTGGCCATGGGCCTGCGCGTGGCCCCTTCGGCCACGAACTTCCTGTTCGTGGACCTGGGCCGGCCCAACGGTCCCGTGAACGAGGCGCTGCTGGCGGCCGGCGTGATCGTCAAGGCCTGGAAGGAGCCTGGTTTCACGCAGTTCCTGCGCATCTCGGTGGGCAGCGAAGCGGACAACGCGCTGTGCCTGCAGACCTTGCGCGCAGCGCTGGCGGGGCAGGCCGCGGACTGTTGAGACCCCCGCCGGACGCAAAAAAACCCGCCGAAGCGGGTTGTCTTGCGTGGCGGTGGCGCCGGCTCAGGCCCGGCGGCGCCGTGCTGCAGCCGCCCCTGCCAGGCCCAGGCCGACGAGCAAGGCCATGCCGGGTTCCGGCACTTCGTTCGGCGTGGTCGACGCTTGCGGTACCGGGTCGCGCGCCCACACCGAGATGTGCGAGATGTCCTTGTTGCCGAGATCGCCCGTGTTCCAGGTGCCGGTGAACGCGTACGGCGTGCTGTAGTTGAAGCCGGGCAGGCCGGCCGACAGCATGTTGAAGTCGAAGTCGTAGATGGCGTAGTTGTTGCCGGCCTTGAGCACGAAGGCCAGGTGGTCGAACGCATTCCTGCCGAGCAGGTCCTGCACGATGTCGATGATGTCCAGGGAGGTCGCCAGCGACCAGCTGCCCTTGGAGCAGTCCTTCTTGCCCTTGTCGGAAACGGTGCACGCGAACTCGATGTTCAGGATGCTGGCCAGGTCGAGCGGTTGGGTGTAGGCCTCGAAGGGCGCGCCGCCGGGTGTGCCCTTGCCCAGATAGATCCAGCCCGGATCGGTGGCGACGCCGTCCTTGTCCAGGTCCAGCAGAGGCGAGGGGGTGGCCGCGTTGTTGAACCAGGTCGGGCTCAGCACGCCGCCCTGGCCGTTCAGCAGGCCATCGTTGAGCCGGCCGATGTTGCCGTTCTTGGGCTGCAGATTGCCGGAATCGTTGCCGCCGATCGGGCCGACGCACAGGGTCGCGTTCTGATTGCCGGCGTAGATGACGCCCTGGCCGTCCAGCGGACTCTGTTCGATCTTGTTGATCGTGACCGCGCCCGTGTTGCACACGGGGGCTGCGGAGGCTGCGCTGGGCAGCAGGACCAGCAGCGCTGCGACGGGGATGGCGCACCGAAGTGCTTGCATGAAGGGCATCGTGGGCCTCCGGAATATCTATGTATGCGTCACGACGCAACTATTGTGCCTAAATGTTTCATATCGATAGATCGTTGATTTGCATGGGAAATTTTCTCTGGCGTAATGCGAAACATTCCATGTGACAAGCTCGCCGACAGAAAAATGGCCGTGCTCGCCGGTGTTCAGGGGCCTGCCGCCGGCCTGCCGCGCCTCGCCAGTGAATACTGGTGCGTGCGTGCGTGCGTGCGTGCGTGCGTGCGTGCATGCGTGCATGCGCGCTCGCGGCCGCAGCCATGGACCGGCCTGCACGAGGGCCAGGCTGTCGCCGGTGCCGTGCATGCGCCCCAGCGTCCAACGTGCGCCGCGGCCTCAGCTGGCCTGCCGCCCGTTCGGATGCATGGCCAGCACGAGCTTCCTGAAATGCGCCGCGGCCGTGTTCAACGGGCGCCCCTGCGGCGTGATCATGTAGATCGCGGGCACGCGGATCGGCATCTCCAGCGGCAACGTGCACAGCACGCCGAGGCGGCCGTAGTGCTCCGCCAGAGAGGCCGGTAGCACCGAGACCATGTCGGAGATCTCCAGCAAGGCCGTGGTCATCACGACCGAGACGGTTTCGGTCATGCTGATCTGGCGCGTGATGCCGGCCTCGCGCAGGGCCGCGTCCAGGTAGGCCCGCTGCGGCGCGCCCTTGGGCTGGATGACCCAGGGCACGGCAGCCAGGTCCTGCAGCGTGATGAAGCTGCTGCTGCGCAGCGGGTGGTCGTGCCGGGCCACGACCACGAGGGCCTCCTCGAGCAAGGGGACCAGCGCGTAGTCGCCGCGCGCATGCGCGTCCGTCAACCGGCCGAACACGAGGTCCACGTCGCCGCGTTCCAGCTCGGTCATCATGATGTTGCTGATGTCCACGCGGACCGTCACGGTCACGCGCGGATGCCGGTTCTTGTACTCGGCCAGTGCCGGCGCCACGAGCTGGGCGATCGCGCCCGTCACGCTGCCGATGCGCAGCGCGCCGACCAGGCCCGAGCTCAGCGCCGACATCTCCTGGCGCACCACGCCGAAGTCGTTGAGCACCGTGCGCGCATAGCGGGCCAGCACTTCGCCATGGCCCGTGGGCGCCATGCCGCGCGGCAGCCGTTCGAACAGCTGCACGCCCAGCACCTCTTCGGCCTGCTGCAGCAGCTTGGTCGCCGCGGGCTGGCTGATGTGGAGCGCCGCGGCCGCGCGCCCGAGGTTGCGCTCGGTGTCCAGCACACGGATCAGCAGCAGCTGGCGCGTGCGCAGGCGCAACAGCATCGAGGTGTCGGAAGGCGTGGTCACGGACTATCCATATACGAATGCATATGCATTATTGAAGAGATGCGATTGGACGGGAATGCATCGCGCGCCTTACCGTGCGGCCTTCTTCTGTTCCACCCCCTGCGCAGCCCCTGGGCCACCCCGGTTGCGCGCATCCCCGAAAGAGCCATGCGTTCTCCAGCCCTTCCCACCGTCGTCCTTGGGGATTCCGATCTCGGGATCGATGCCTTCGTTGCCGTCGCGCGCGGCGGCGCCGCCGTCGAACTCTCGCCGCAGTACCTGGCGCGCGTGAACCGCTCGCGTGCACTGGTCGAGAAGTTTCTCGCGCAGAACCGCCTGGTCTACGGTGTCACGACGGGCTTCGGCGAGAACGTGACCCAGGTCGTGTCGCCCGCGGACGCGCAGCAGCTGCAGCACAACATCGTGCGCTCGCACGCGGTCTCGGTCGGTGAGCCGCTCGAGCACGAGCTCGTGCGCGCGGTCCAGCTCATGCTGCTCGTGAGCCTGGGTCAGGGCTACAGCGGTGTGCGCGCCGAACTGCTCGCGCTGATCGCCGCCATGCTCAACCGCGGTGTCGTGCCCTATGCCCCGGCCGACGGGTCCGTGGGCTATCTCGCGGTCGAGGCCCACATGGCGCTGGTGCTGATCGGCGAGGGGCAGGCCTGGTTCGACGGGCGATTGATGCCGGGCGCGCAGGCGCTGGCGGCGGCCGGCCTGGCCCCGCTGGCGCTGCAGTGCAAGGAAGGGCTCGCGCTGACCAACGGCACGACCTCGGTCACCGCGATCGCGGCCATGGCCTTGGAGAACGCCAAGGGCAGCTGCGACGTGGCGGACATCGCCGCGGCCATGTCGCTGGAGGGACTGCGCGGCACCGCGCGTGCGCTGGACGCCCGCTACCACCTGGCCAAGGCGCATCCCGAGCAACGCAGAACGGCCGCGCGCATCGCCAACCTGCTGCAGGGCAGTGCGCTGATTGCGCACAACCTCGACTACCGCCTGCAGGACAGCTACTGCCTGCGCGGCATTCCCCAGATCCATGCCGCCTGCCGGCAGGTGGTGCTGGACACGCAGCGGACCCTCGAACTGGAGATGCGCTCCACGGGCGACAACCCCATCGTGTTTCCGACCGGCGACGACGGCATCGCGATGTCGGGCGCCAACTTCGACGGCACCTACGTGGGCATGGCGGCCGATGCGCTGTGCATCGCGATGACCAACCTCGCCAAGGTCTCCGAGCGGCGCACGGACCGCATGGTCAACCCGCGGCTCAGCGAGCTGCCGGCCTTCCTCGTGAAGAACCCGGGCCTCAACAGCGGCTACATGATCGCGCAGTACACGGCCGCGGGCCTGGTCAGCGAGATGCGCATCCTCTCGCATCCGGCCACGACGGATTCCATCCCGACCTCGGGCAACCAGGAAGACCCCGTGAGCTTCGCCTACGGCGCCGCGCTGAAG
This sequence comes from Pseudorhodoferax sp., assembly GCA_035544335.1. Lineage (GTDB taxonomy): Bacteria > Pseudomonadota > Gammaproteobacteria > Burkholderiales > Burkholderiaceae_C > Pseudorhodoferax. The sequence goes on along the minus strand of DATKFT010000556.1, from coordinate 2,643 downwards.
GCCTACCGCGTCTCGCGCAAGCTCGAGATCGTGCTGGCCATCGAGCTCATGGCCGGCTGCCAGGCCCTGGACTTCTTCGATCCCGCGCACGCGGCACCGGCGACGCATGCGGTCTACCAGCGCATCCGGCAGGACGTGCCGACCGTGCAGGCCGACCGCTTCTTCCATCCCGACATCCTGGCCATCACCGGGCACGTGCGCAGCGGCGCGGTCGTGGCCGCGGTGGACACCGTGATGGGTGCGGGCTTCTTCGCGCGCGCGGCGTTCGAGGGCCAGATCTACCCACCTGCGCAACGCAGCGCCTTGCAGTAGGCGGCATCCGCGCCGTGCCTGTCCGGCCTGCCCGTCCTGTGGTCACCGCGGGAGCGCGCCCGGCACAGACTGCCTCCATGCCCCGCGCCGGCCATGTTTTCGACCGCATCCGATGTTTGACAGGCGATTGCCTTTTGGAGTCCTCCGCATGAAATCCTCGATTCAATTCTTCGCCACGGCGGCCTTTGCGATCCTTTCCGGGGCGGCCTGCGCGCAGGCCTACCCGAACAAGCCGATCCGGATGGTCGTTCCCTACCCGGCGGGCGGTGTGTCCGACCGCATTGCGCGGGAGATCTCGAACGAGCTGCAAAAGCGCCTGCACCAGCCGGTGGTGGTGGACAACAAGGGCGGCGCCGCCGGGAACATCGGCTTCGAGTTCGTGGCGCGCGCGCCGGCCGATGGCTACACGCTGTTGCTGGCGCCCTCGTCGAACCTGACCACGCAGCCAGCGCTGTTCAAGCGTCTGCCCTACAGCATCGAGCACGACTTCGCGCCGGTGTCCTTGCTGATCCAGACGCCCCAGGTGCTCGTGGTCAACGCGAACATGCCCGTCCATTCGCCCAAAGAGCTGGTCGGCTACGCCGCCAAGACGCCCAACAGCGTGAACTTCGGTGCCTCGGTGGGGGCGTTCTCCCACCTGGCCTGCGAGGTCTACAAGACCGAGTCCAAGGGCGACTTCACCTTGATCCCGTACCAGGGCGATGGCGCGGCACAGAACGACCTGCTGGCCGGGCAGATCCACTTCATGTTCAACGACATCGGCACGGCGCTGCCGCTCGTGCAGTCCGGCAAGATCCGTCCGCTCGCGATCGCGGACAAGGTCCGCTCGCCCGCGCTGCCCAACGTGCCGACCATGGCGGAAGCCGGCTACCCGCATTTCGAAGCCATCTCCTGGTATGCCGTGGTCGCCCGCGCGGGCACGCCCCAGCCCATCATCGACCTGCTGGCCAGGGAGATGGGCGCCATCGTGAAGGCGCCGGCCTTTCGCAAGCGCTACGAGGACATCGGCGCGTCTGCGGTAGGCTCCACGCCGGCCGAGCTGGCGGCCTTCATGAAGTCCGAGACGGTCAAATGGACCGCCGTCGTCAAACAAGCCGGCATCGAACCCAACTGAACGAACCCCGATGCAATCCACCGTCACTGCGACCGAACTCCACGCGCGTTTGTCGGGCAGCCAGGAAATTGCGCTGCTGGACGTGCGCGAGGCCTCGGATTTCGTCCGTGCGCACCTCAACCTCGCGCGCCATCTGCCCCTGTCCCAACTCGAGTTGCTGGCCGCCAAGGTGCTTCCGAGGCGGGGCACGCCCATCGTCGTCTGCGACGACAACGGTGGCGGGGGCGGATTTGCCGAGCGCGCCGCGGCCGTGCTCGCGCGGCTGGGCTACGCCGATGTCGCGCTGCTGGCCGGTGGCGTGGCGGCCTGGCAGGCGCAGGGGCTGCCGACCTCGGCCGGCTACGGCACCTTGGTGCGTGCCTTCGCCGACCAGGCGCGCCTGCACTTCGGCATCGACACGATCACGCCCACGCAGCTGCGCGCGCGCCTGGCCTCGGGCCGGTCCACGACGGTCATCGATGTGCGGCCCGCGCCCGAGTTCCACCATGCCTCGATTCCTGGCGCCTGCAACCACCCGGGCATGGAGCTGGCCCGGATGGACTTTTCCGCGCCCGACCCCGACCACCTGTGGGTCATCAACTGCTTCAGCCGCACGCGCGGGGTGATCGGCACCAGCACGCTCAAGATACTGGGCGACCTGCAGAACGTGGCCTTTCTGGAGGACGGCGTCATGTCATGGTTCGTCCACGGCTTCGACACCGCGCAGGGGGCGACACCGGCCCCGCCTCTGGCGGAGCAGGACCCCGATGCCCTCCGCGCGCAGGCGGCCAGGATCATCGACGCGCACGGGCTCAGCGTCATCACGCCGGCGCAACTCGACGCATTCCGCCGCGACGAGGCGCGCACGCTCTATGTGTTCGATGTGCGCCTGCCCGCGGGCCAGGCCGGGCCTGTCGGCCGCGACAGCAGCGACATCCAGTGCGTGCCCGGCGGGCAGTTGCTCATGCACTACGACACGCACGTGGGCACGCGCCATGCACGCATCGTGCTGGTCGACGACGATGCACTGCTGCGCTCGGCGGTCTGCGCGTTCTGGCTCAGCCAGCTCGGCGATGGCGAGGTCCACATCCTGCGCGGCCAGCCCGCGCCGTGCCCGGCTGCGGCGCAGGCGCCTGCCGAGGACGATGGGCGCGGCATGACGGTCGAGGAACTCCGCGCCCACCTGGATGCGGGGCAGGCGACGGTGGTCGATGTCGCGCCCAGCGTGGAGTTCGAAA
>DATKFT010000555.1:0-2503 GCA_035544335.1 Pseudorhodoferax sp. | reverse complement strand
CGGGCCGCTGGCCAGCACGGCCTTGCGCGCACCGACCGAGGCCAGCCGCACGCCGGGTTCGATCTCGGTGCCCACACCGAACGGCTTGGGCGGCTGGCCGCCCACGGCGATCAGGGCCGCGCCGCCCTGGCGCCGGTCGGCCACCACGCCGGTCAGCACATAGCGTGTGCCCGCGGCGATCACCGGCATCGCGGCCACCTGGGGCACGGCGCCCAGCGCCCGTGCCACGGCCGCTGCGTCGGCCTGCGCGAGCGCGGCCCGGGCCACGGGGGCCTGCCCATCGTCGCCCGGCCCCAGCAGCCGCAGCGCCCAGAACACGGTGCTGAACGCCGCGAGCGCCCAGACCAGGGCCGTCGTCAGCCGGACGGGCCAGGGACTGGCTGCGGAAGGAAAGGAAGCGGCCGGGGCTGTGCGTAACATGGGCCGATTATCATGGAACGCTTCGCCTTTGCCGCGCTCCACACCCCCATGAATCTGCTGTCCCGTTCCCGTCGCCGCCTGCGCCAAGCCGGCTTCACCCTGATCGAGCTGATGGTCGTGCTGGTCATCATCGGCGTGCTGGCCGCCCTGATCGTTCCGAACGTGCTGGACCGGGCCGACGACGCGCGCGCCACGGCCGCCAAGACCGATGTGACCAACCTCATGCAGGCGCTGCGCATGTACCGCCTGGACAACCAGCGCTACCCCTCGGGCGAGCAAGGGCTGCAGGCCCTGGTGGTCAAGCCGACCACCAACCCCGTGCCCATGAACTGGAAGCCCTACCTGGAAAAGCTGCCCAACGACCCTTGGGGCCGGCCCTACCAGTACCTGAACCCCGGCGTGAAGAGCGAGATCGACGTGATGTCGTTCGGCGCCGACGGCCAGCCCGGTGGCGAGGGCAAGAATGCGGACATCGGCAGCTGGCAGTAAGCCTTCCGCCCCGCGGGCCCTGCGCAACGGCTTCACGCTGCTGGAACTGCTGGTGGTGGTCTCCATCATCGCGTTGGCCAGCGCCGGCGTCAGCTTCGCCTTCCGCGACAGCGCCGACAGCCAGCTCGAACGCGAGGCCCAGCGCCTGGCGGCCCTGTTCGATGCCGCGCGCGCCCAGTCGCGCGCCAACGGCGTGCCCGTGCGCTGGCGTGCGCTGGAGCGCGGTTTCCGCTTCGAAGGTGCGCTGCCCGGCACGCTGCCCGACCAGTGGCTGAGCCGCGACACCATCGTGGCCGCCCAGGCCATGGTGTTGCTGGGCCCCGAACCCATCATCGGTGCGCAGCAGCTCGAGCTGCGCTCGGTCGCCAACCCCCAGTTGGCGCTGCGCATCGCGACCGACGGCGTACGGCCGTTCTCCGTGCACACCGTGCAGCCGTGATGCGCCCGTCCCGGGGCTTCACGCTCGTGGAGGTGCTGGTCGCGCTGGGCATCGTCGCGATCGCGCTGCTGGCCGGGTTGCAGGCCACGACCGCGCTCACGCGCAACGCCTCGCGCCAGGCCGACGTGCTGCTCGCGCAGATCTGCGCCGAGAACCAGCTCATCCAGCTGCGGCTGTCGCGCCAGCTGCCCGGCGTGGGCGACACGCTCTACAACTGCGAGCAGGCCGGGCGGGCCTTCCAGGTGCAGCTGGGCGTGCGCCCCACGCCCAACCCGAGCTTTCGCCGCATCGACGCGCAGGTGATCGAAAACGGCCTGCCCGTGCTGCGCATCACCACCATCCAGGGGCGCTTCTAGATGCCGTCCCGCGCGCCGCAGCGCGGCTTCACGCTCGTGGAGCTGCTCATCGCACTGGCCATCATGGCGACCGTCGCCGTGCTGAGCTGGCGCGGCCTGGACGGCATGACGCGCACGCAGGCCGCCACGCGCGCCTACACCGACGAGGTGCTGACGCTGCAGGCGGGCCTGGCGCAGTGGACGGCCGACCTGGACGCCATGCTGAACCTGCAGGAGGAGCCCCCGCTGGACTGGGACGGCCGCGTGCTGCGCATCGTGCGCGCCAGCACGGTGCCGGGCCAGGACGGCCCGCAGGTCGTGGCCTGGACGCGCCGCGGCATCGCCGACGGCGGCCAGTGGCTGCGCTGGGCCTCGCCCGCGCTGCACGGCCGGGCCGCGCTGCGGCAGGCCTGGGAGCAGGCCGCGCGCTGGGCCCAGACCCCGGGCACCGAGGAACGCCGGCGCGAAGTCGCCATCACGCCGCTGGCGGACTGGCGCATCTTCTACTACCGCCTGAACACCTGGACCAACCCGCTCTCCACGCCCGACAGCGGCCCGGGCGGCAACAACCAGGTCGAAGCGCCCGACGGCGTGCGCCTGGTGCTGGAGCTGCCGCCCGGCGGCCCGCTGTCCGGCCAGCTCACGCGCGACTGGGTGCGGCCCACCATCGGGGGCAGCGGCTCATGAGCAAGCGGCACACACAGCGTGGCGCGGCCCTGCTGCTGGCCATGCTCACGGTGACCCTGGTCGCCACCTTCGCTGCCGCCGCGCTGTGGCAGCAATGGCGCGCGGTCGAAGTGGAACAGGCCGAACGCGCACG
>DATKFT010000554.1:0-3964 GCA_035544335.1 Pseudorhodoferax sp. | reverse complement strand
CGCGTGTCCGATCTGATCGGCGCGATCAGCGCAGCGAGCCAGGAGCAGTCGCAGGGCGTGGCCCAGGTCGGAGAGGCGGTCGCGCAGATGGACCAGGCCACGCAGCAGAACGCGGCGCTGGTCGAGCAGATGGCGGCCGCCGCGAGCAGCCTGCGTGGCCAGGCCGACGCCCTGGTCGAGGGCGTGGCGGTGTTCCGCACCCGGGCCGCGGCGCAGGGCGCCTTGCCGCTGGCGCCGACCTGATCAGCCGGCCTGGCGCAGCAGCGTGCGCATGACCTGCGCGAACCGCGGCTGCAGCACGGCGTGCGCGTTGTAGCGCGCCCAGGCGTTCTCGGCCTTGCCGTCCACCGCGAACAGCGCGCCCGGCGCGATCACGATGTGTTCGGGCTGCAGCTGGCGTGCGAGCTCCAGCGCATCGGGCATCTGCGCGAAGCGCGCCCACAGGAACAGCGACTGCTCGTAGGGAGCGAACAGCTCGGCGCCCAGGTCCTGCAGCAGCGTGCGCGCCTGGCCGGTGGCCTCGCGCAGGCGCTGCTGCAGCCGCGCCAGGTACAGCCCGTGGTGGCGCTCGCGCAGCAGCGTCTCCACGGTGCGCTCGCAGTACTCCGAGCCGCTGACCGTGGCCAGCGAGCGCAGGTCCGCGAGTCCCTCGATGACCTCTTCGCTGGCCGCGACGAAGCCCACGCGCAGCGCGGCCGACAGCGACTTGGAGAAGGTGCCCAGGTAGATCGTGCGCGCCAGCTGGTCCAGCGCCGACAGCCGCGTGCTCGGGCCGCCACGCAGGTCGGCCAGCGCGTCGTTCTCGACGATGCGCAGGTCGTACTGCTCGGCCAGCTGCAGCAGCCGCTGGGCCTTGGCCGGCGACAGGTCCGTGCCCGTGGGGTTCTGCATCACCGACTGCGTGAAGAACAGGCGCGGCCGCCAGCGCTGCAGCAACTGCTCCAGCGCCGCGAGGTCCGGCCCGTCGGCCAGCCTCGGCACGCCCGCCACATGCGCGCCGGCCAGCTGCAGCTTGCCCAGCAGCGGGTAGTAGCCCGGGTCGTCGGTCAGCACCACGGCGCCCGGCGGCACGAAGTAGCGCACGATGAGGTCCATCGCCTCGTTGGCCCCGTGCGTGAGCAGGAAATGGTCGGCCTCGGCCTGGATGCCCAGGTGGCCCAGGCGCTTGGCCAGCAGGCGGCGCAGCGGCGGGTAGCCGAGCCGGTCGCCGTAGCGGAACATCGAGCCCAGGCCGCTGCGCAGCTTGTGGTGGGCGCGGTCGATGCGCGCGTCCTCCAGCCACTCCGAGGGCGGAAACGCATCGCCGGCGGCCAGCTGGCCGGGCCGCACCGCCAGCTGCGTCTGCAACAGCCACACGATGTTCATGGCGCGGCTCATGGACGCCGTCATGTCGCGCGGCTTGGCGGGCTCGTGCGCGACCTGGCGCACGTAGTAGCCCGCGCCGCGGCGCGGCTCGGCCAGGCCCCGGGCGACCAGGCGCTCGAAGGCCGCGACCACCGAGTTCTTGCCATAGTTGCCCAGCCGGGCCACCTCGCGCAGCGAGGGCAGCTTGTCGCCGGGCGCGTAGACGCCGCTGCGGATCTGGCGCTCCAGCGCGTTGGCGATGCGGTGGGGGATGGGCGGTTCTCGGGACATGGGGCGGCGCAAGTCTACGGGGACCTGCAAGACCCCGTGGGCCCGGGGCGCGCCCGTCAGAACGCGCAAGCCCCGTTGCCGGGCCTGGCGCGCGTGGGGCGCGGCAGGTGCGGCCGGCCCTGGAGGACTACAGCGCGCCGTCGCCCAGCACGATGCCTTCGCGGCGCGGGTCCACGCCGCCTCGCAGCACCCACTTGCCGTCTTGCTGCACGCGCATCACGGTGGAGATGCCGCTGGATTGCGCCGAGGTCGAGACCTGGTGGCCCATGGCGCGCAGGCCGGCGACGAGCGCGGAGGTGTCCAGTGCGGTGTTGGCGCCATCGACGTTGGTGGTGGCGCTGTTGGCGGCACCGAAGTCCACCAGCGAGGTGGCCTGCTGGGCGTCCAGGCCCCAATCCAGTGCGCCGACCACGGTCTTGAGCACGTACTGGATGATGGTGCCGCCGCCGGGCGAGCCCGTGGCCATCATGAAGTCGCCGGGCTCGGCGCCACGGAACACCAGCGTCGGCGCCATCGTGCTGCGCGGGCGCTTGCCCGGTGCGACGCGGTTGGCGATCGGCCCGCTGCTGTCGGCGGGCTGGGCCGAGAAGTCGGTCAGCTGGTTGGTCAGCAGAAAGCCGTTGGTCATGTGGAACGAGCCCATGCTGGACTCCACCGTGGAGGTGACCGTGGCCACGTTGCCGTAGGCGTCGACGATGGAGAAGTGCGTGGTGCCGGCCTCGACCGAGGTGTCGCGGCCCAGCGGCACGCTGCCCAGGTCGCCGGCCTGTGCCGTGCCCATGCTCTTGGTCGGGTCGATCAGCGCCGCGCGGCTCTTGAGGTAGCTCTTGTCCAGCAGGGTCGACAGGCCGTTGCCGGGCAGCGGGATGTAGTCCGTGTCGGCCACGTACTTGTCGCGGTCGGCATAGGCCAGGCGCGAAGCCTCGGACACCAGGTGCACGCCCATCACGCTGGGAACGCCGCCTTCGTTGGCGGGGTTGGTCGGCGGGTAGAGGGACAGCGGGAAGTTCTCCAGGATGCCCAGCGCCTGCGTGATCGCGATGCCGCCCGAAGACGGCGGCGCCATCGAGCAGATGTAGTAGCTGCTGCGGTAGGTGGTGCAGGCCGGTTCGCGCTTCTTGGGTTGGTAGCCGGCCAGGTCGGCCAGGGTCATGAGGCCGGGCGTGATCGGCGTGGCCGCGGCATCGTCGCCCACGCTCTGCGCCACCTTGGCCACGATGGCCTGGGCGATGGGGCCGCTGTGCAGCGCGTCCGCGCCTTGCGCGGCCAGGGCCTGCAGGGTCTGGGCGTAGGGCAGGTTGGTGGTGGTCTCACCGGTCTGCTTGGGCGTGCCGTCGGCATGGAAGTAGGCGGCCATGGCGTTGGCGTCCAGGCGCAGGCTGGACGCGCTGCCGCTGATGGCCGCGCCCATGCGCGCCGGGATCACGAAGCCCTGGCTCGAGAGCCGGATGCCCTCGTCGAACAGCTGCGTCCACTGGAGCTTGCCGTGCTCCTTCTGGGCCATCTCCATCATGCGCATGACGCCCGGCACACCGATCGAGCGGCCGCTGCGGCGTGCGGACGGCACCGGCGCGGGCGAGCCCGCATCGGCCTGGTCCTGGCGTGCCAGGTAGTAGCCCGTGGCGGCGGCGGGCGCGGTCTCGCGGCCGTCGTAGGCCGTGACCTTCTTGCTGGCCGCGTCGTAGTACAGCATGAACGCGCTGCCCGCGATGGTGCTGGACTGTGGCTCGACCAGGCCCAGCACGGCCTGCACGGCGACGGCCGCATCGGCCGCGGTGCCGCCGGCCTTCAGCACTTCGCAGCCGGCCTTGGTGGCCAGCGGCGTGTTGGCCACGACCATGTAGCTGGCGGAATGCTTGGCCTTGTAGCCGAGCCGGTAGCCCGATGCGGCCTCGGGCGCCGCGGGGTCGCCAGCGACGCCGGAGCCGACGACCACGGCCGCGCCGTTGCTGGACAGGACCGAGCAGCTGTCGGCCCGGGTGTCGACGATCAACCCATCGCCATCGCCATCGCCATCGCTGCCGCCGCAGGCGACAAGGGTCATGGCAACGGCGATGGGGGTGGCGATCCACAGAGGGGTGCGTGTTGTGAATTTCATGGAATGGAAGCCTCGGGACGGGGAATCTGTGCACCAAGCTGGGCACAGGGCGCGGTAGCAAGCAACTACTGCGCCAAAGAGGCTTGCCTGTCGGCCAGGCATGCCCACGCGTGGCGGGCGCCTGCGGGCGGCGGTGCCGGCCGCTTTTCAGCGCTTCTCAGCGCGTGCCCGGTAGCCGCACCAGGCCCGTCGCCAGCGCCGTGCCGCACAGGATGATGGCGCCGCAGCCCA
>DATKFT010000553.1:0-13281 GCA_035544335.1 Pseudorhodoferax sp. | reverse complement strand
TCGAAGGCCAGGCCGTCCTCGACATGCGTGGACGGCGCCACGATCAGGTCCAGCCGGTGCGCGGCCAGCGCCGCGGCCAGGCCATCGTGCATGCCGACCTCGATCTCCAGCGTGATGTCCGGCGCGTCCGCCATGAGCCCGCGCAGCAGCGGCGACAGCAGCAGGTCGGCGGCCGTGGTCGCCACGCCGAGCCGCACATGGCCCGACTCGCCGCGCGCGGCCAGGCCCAGCTCGCGCTGCAGCTCGTCCATGTCGCGCAGCAGCACCTGGGCGCGCGACTGCAGCAAACGGCCCACTGCGGTCAGGCTGAGCTTGCGGCTGGTGCGGTCGAACAGCGGCGCGCCCAGTTCGGCTTCGAGGCGCTGGATCGACTTGGTGATCGCGGGCTGCGTGCGGTGCGCGCGCTCGGCAGCCTTGCCGATGTGGCCCAGCTCGGCCACGCACTGGAAGTACCGCAGATCGCGCATGTCCATTTTCGATAACCCAGATTCATCAATTCTTGAAAATTATAAATTTGATGAATTCATGGGCGCGGCCAAGAATCGCCGCATGCCCTTCGCGTTCCACCTCCATGCGCTGCGCCAGCATTGGCGCAACCCCGTGCCCAGCCAGGCCGAACTCCATGCGGCCTGCGCGCGCATCGGCCGCGCCGGCTTCGACGGCCTCGACGTCTCCGACAGCTGGCCGTTCGAGGCGCTCACGGCGGACGCCGCCACCGCGGTGCGCACCATCGCGGCCGAGCACGGCCTGCAGATCCCGCTCATCAGCTGCATGGGCAAGACCCTGTGCCACCCCGCGCTGGGCGCGCGCAACCTGCAGGCACTGCAGGCCGCGCTCGACGTCGCCGAGCGCCTGGGAGCGCAGACCGTCAACATCGCGCTGAGCGTGCCGCGCACGCCGGGCGTCACGCCCGTCATGGGCGCGCCGCACTCGCCGGGCGGCAGCCTGCATGCCACGCCGGACGACTTCGCGCTGACCGCGGAGCGGCTGCGCCTGCTGGCCGCACAGGCCGCCGCACGCGGACTGTCGCTAGCCATCGAGCTGCACGACCGCAGCATCGCCGACACCAGCGCGGCCCTGCTGCAGCTGCTCGAGCGCATCGACGCGCCCAACGTGGGCGCCAACCCCGACCTGTGCAACGGCTACCGCGCCTACGAGACGCCACCGGAGACCTGGCAGGCGGCGCTGGCGGCGCTGGCGCCGCGCATGAACCTGTGGCATGTCAACAACCTGCAGCGCATCCACTTCGCCGAGCTGCGCCGCGCTGCCTTCGTCGAATGCAGCCTGGCCGACGGCGACGTGGACTACAGCCTGGCGCTGCGCGAGGTGCAGGCCAGCGGCTTCGACGGCTGGGTGGTCATCGAATACAAGGGCCAGGGCGACGCCTTCGCCACCACCGCCGCGGGCCTCCGCTACCTCGCCGCGCTGCAGGCCGATGCCACGGCCGCCGCCGCTTCCGCCACGGCCTGAGGCCACCATTTCCCGACACTGGAGACTGCGCATGCTTCGGCGATCCGCACTGTTCACGCTCGCAGCGCCATTCGGCCTGTGCATCCCGCCGCTGGCCCGCGCCAGCACGCCGGCCGACGCCGGCGACTGGCCCAGCAAGCCCATCCGCGTGGTCGTGCCGTTTCCGGCCGGTGGCGCGGGCGACCTCGTGCCGCGCATCCTCGGCGAGCGCCTGTCCAAGCTCTGGCGCCAGCCCATCGTCGTGGAGAACAAGGCCGGTGCCGACGGCATCATCGGCATGGACTTCGTGGCCAAGGCCGCGGCCGATGGCTACACCGTCGGCGTGGCCTCGTCCGGCCCGGTCGTGATCGGCAAGCGCCTGTTCCCCAACCTGCCCTTCGAGCCGGCCACCGACCTGCTGCCGGTCAGCCTGACCTACGAGACGCCGTTCGTGCTGATCGTGCCCGGCAACTCGCCGCTGCACCGCATCGACGAGCTGATCGCCGCGGCCAAGGCCAGCCCGGGCCGGCTCAACGTCGCGATCCCGAACCGCGGCTCCATCCAGCACCTGCTCACGGAGCAGATGAAGGGCGACACCCAGACCGACATGCCCGGCATCCCGTACAAGGGCGGCGGCCCGGCCGCGCTGGCCGTGGCCTCCGGCGAGGTCGACCTGAGCTGGGGTGCGCTGCCCAACGTCGTCGGCCTGGTCCGCGCGGGCCGTGTGCGCGCGATCGCGGTCAGTTCCGCCCAACGCGCCGGCCTGCTGCCCGACGTGGCGACCGTGGGCGAGCAAGGCCATGCGGGCTGGACCTGCACGAACTGGAACGGCCTCGTGGTGCCCCGCAACACGCCCGCGCCCGTCATCGCGCGCATGAACGCCCGCATCGCCGACATCCTGCAGGAGCCCGAGGTGCGCCAGCGCTTCCAGGACATGGGCATCAGCCCGCTGGGCGGCACGCCGCAGCGCTTCGCCCAGTTGCTGCGCGAGGAAGAGGCGCGCTGGGGCCGCGTGATCGCCCAACGCGGCATCCGGCCCGAGTGAGGCCCGCATGGCATTGCAAGGCACGGCCTTCCTGGCGATCTGGCACGACATCGAACCCGCGCTGCTGGACGACTTCCAGCGCTGGCACACCGAGGAGCACATGCCCGAGCGCGTGCAGACGCCCGGCATCGTGGTGGGCAGCCGCTACTGGGATCCGCAGGCCCCCGAGCAGCGCTGCTTCACGCTGTACGAAGCCACGTCCTTCGAGGTGTTCGGCTCCGAGGGCTACTTCATGACAGCCAACGCCCGCTCGCCGTGGACGCAGCGCGTGCACCCCGGGTTCCGCCACTTCACGCGCGCGCCCTGCCACCTGGCCTTCACGCGCGGCCAGGGCTGCGGCGGCGTGCTGGCCAGCCTGCGCCTGGGCTTCGTGCCGGCCGGGCCGGCCGAGGGCATGGCGCCGGCCGACCTGTTCCGCATGCGCGTGCGCGCGCTGGCCGAGGAGGCGATGAGCGCGGCCGGCGTCACGGGCGCCCATGTCGGCCTGAAGGGCCAGGTCGCGCGCCGGCCCTTGAGCGCCAGCGCGTTGTCGCTGCGGCCGGGCGCCGACGCCTTCGATGCGGTGCTGCTGCTCGAAGGCATTTCGCGCGACGCCCTGGCGCCGGTGGCCGAGCGGCTCGCGGCCACGCTGTGCGGCTGGCGCGACACCGTGGCCGGCTGCACGACGGGGCTGTACGACCTGGCCTACCGGCTGCCGGCGAGCACGGCCTAAGAGGAGAACAGGCTCCAGGCCGTCCGCCCGATCGACAGCAGCGCGATCAGCAGCAAGAGGTCGATCAGCCGGCGCCGGAACTGCTGCGGCGACACGCGGTGGAAGGCGCGCCCGCCCAGCCAGATGCCCAGCAGCATCGCGGGCGTCAGCCACAGCGCCCAGTGCCAGGTCGCCAGGCCCACGAGCGGAGCGGCGCCCTCGGCCCGCGGCAGCAGCGCGGCCCAGCCCAGCGCCAGCACGTCCGAGCACAGCAGCATCAGCACCATGGTGGCGCGCAAGGCCTGGGGCGCGATGCGCGTGGTGCTCAGCAGCACGGCGACCACGATGCCGCCGATGGCCGCCACGCCGTTGACCACGCCCGAGGCCGTGCCGACCGCCAGGCGCATGCGCGGCGTGGGCTCCAGCGCCGGCTGCAGGCCCAGCCGCAGGGCCAGCACGGCCGCCAGCAGCAGGCCGCCGATCAGCAGCCGCAGCGGCAGCTCGGGCAGCCAGGCCAGCAGCGCCACGCCGACGGGCACGCCCAGCAGCTGGCCCAGCACCAGCGCGCGCAGCCAGGGCCAGTCCGCATGGCGCAGCCCTTCGCGCAGCATGTGCAGGCTGGCCACGATCTCCAGCAGGAAGATGGCCGGGATCACGGCCCCCGGCGCGACCAGCAGCGACAGCCCGGCCACGCTGAAGGCCGAGAAGCCGAAGCCCGCGAAGCCGCGCACGAAGCCGGCACCGAGCACCACGGCCAGCGCCATGGCGGTCGCGGGCCAGGACGGCAGCGGTGAATCCAGCAGGCTCAGCAACAGGGCCGGTCCGCCTTCACATGCGGCCCTTCCACGGCACGACGCGGCGCTCGACCCAGCGCATGAGCAGGTCGAACAGGTAGGCCACCACGCCGATGACCACGATGCCCATGATCACGATGTCGGTGCGCAGGAAGTTCGAGGCGTTGAGCACCATCTGGCCCAGGCCCATGTTGGCCGCCACCATCTCGGCCGCCACCAGCGTGGTCCAGCCGAAGCCGATCGCGATGCGCATGCCGACCAGGATCTCGGGCATGGCCGCGGGCAGCACCACGTGGCGCACCACCTGCCAGTAGCTCGCGCCCATGGAATAGGCCGCGTTGATCTGCTCCTGCGCGGCGCTGCGCATGCCCGAGCGCGCGGCCAGCGCGAGCGGCGCGAAGCACGACAGGAAGATCAGCAGCACCTTGGGCAGCTCGTCGATGCCGAACCAGATGATGATGAGCGGCAGGTAGGCCAGCGGCGGCAGCGGCCGGTAGAACTCCAGCGGCGGGTCGAAGATGCCGCGCGCCCAGCGGCTCATGCCCATCGCGATGCCGACCGGGATGGCCGTCACGCAGGCCAGCACAAAGGCCGAGAACACGCGGAACATGCTGGCCAGGAAGTGCTGCCAGAGCGGCTTGTCGTTGGCCTGTCCCATGAGGTAGGCCCAGAACTGCTCGAACACGGCCTGGGGCGTGGGCAGGAACAGCGGCTTGACCCAGCCCATGTTGGTGACCAGCGTCCACAGCGCCAGCAGCACGACGACCGTGACCACGCTGATGGTGGCGCTGTTGCCCTCGCCCGGCGTCTTGAAGCGGCTCGCACGCACGGGCGGGGCCGCCGTCGCCGGCACGGCGGCAGCCGGGCGGGTGGCCGCGGGCACGGCGGGCGCGTGGTGTGACAGGGATTCAGCCATGGGCGACCTCCGCGGGTTCACGGTGGTGGACCATGGCCAGCACCTCCTCGCGCATGCGGATGAAGGCCGGCTCGGACTTGACCTTGCGCGCGTCGCCATGCGCGAGGAACTGGCGCGAGAACGGCACATCGTCGTAGACATGCTCGACGCGGCCCGGGCTCGGGCTCATGACGATGAGCCGCGTGGACAGGAACAGCGCCTCCTCCACGTCGTGCGTGATGAAGAACACCATCTTCTGCGCGGCCGACCAGGCCCGGAGCAGGATCTCCTGCACCTGCTCGCGCGTGAACGCGTCCAGCGCGCCCATGGGTTCGTCCATGAGCAGCACGGCCGGGTCGCTGGCCAGCGCGCGCGCAATGCCCACGCGCTGCTGCATGCCGCCGGACAGCTCGTAGACCGCGCGGTCCGCGTAGGCCGTCAGGCCCACCAGCGCGAGCTTGTGCTCGGCGATGCGTGCGCGCTCGGCCGCGGGCACGCCGCGCAGGCGCAGGCCCAGCGCCACGTTGTCGCGCACGTTCAGCCAGGGCATCAGCGCATGGCGCTGGAACACCACGCCGCGGTCGGCGCCAGGGCCCTGGACCGGGCGGCCGTCCAGCAGGACCTGGCCCGAGGACGGCGGCAGAAAGCCCGCGATGCAGTTCAGCAAGGTGGTCTTGCCGCAGCCGGAGGCGCCGAGCGCGACCACGAAGTCGCCGCTCTGCATGCGCAGGTTGACGGGGGCCAGCGCCTGCAGCGTGCCGCCCTGCACGGCGTAGTGCACCGTCAGGTCGCGGATGTCGAGCGTGGGCATGGCGCTGCCTACCGGCCCAGCGCCTTCTTGACGTACTGGTCGGTCACGAAGCTCGCGTAGTCGGGCTTGACCTCCTGCACACGGCCCTGCTCCTTCAGGAACTGCGCGGTGTTGGCCATGGCCTTGGCCGCGCCGCCGCCCAGCCAGTTGGCCTGCAGCTGTTCCTCCAGCGTCGGGAAGGTGTAGAGCGACATGCCGGCCTGCACGTCCTTGGGGTCGGCCTTGGTCCACTTGGCCACGGCCTTGATCTGCGGCGCATCCGCGTTCCAGCCCTTGAGCCCCGCGCGCACCTCGGCATTGGCGCGGTCCAGTGCCTTGACGAAGGCGACCATGAAGGCCTCGTTGGCCGCCGCCCACTTGGCGTCGACCACGATGCCCTCGAAGGTGGGATAGCCCTGCTTGCCGATGCTGCCCGAGGTGGCGATGACCTTGCCGTTGCCCTTGACCTTGGAGAGCACCGGGTCCCAGATGAAGGTGGCGTCGATGTCGCCGCGCTCCCAGGCCGCGGCGACCTCGGGCGGGCGCATGTTGTTGACGTTGACCTGGCGCGCGTCCACACCCGCGGCCTTGAGCGCGGCCATGAGCTGGTAGTGCGCCGTGGACACGAAGGGCACGCCCACGCGCTTGCCCTTGAGGTCGGCCAGCGTGTTCACGCCCGCACCGTTGCGCGCGACCAGCGCCTCGGCGTCGGCGATGTCGGCGGAGACCCAGAACAGCCGGATGTCCTGCCCCTGGCTGGCCGCGGCCGTGAGCGGGCTGGAGCCGACCTCGCCCATCTGCACGTTGCCCGAGGCCATCGCACGGATCACGTCGCCGCCGCCGCCGAACATGCGCCAGTTGATCTTGTAGCCCGTGGCCTTCTCGACCTCGCCCGACTCCATGACCAGGCGCAGCGGCACCAGCATGTCCTGGTGGGCGAAGGTCACTTCCTTGGTCTGGGCCTGGGCGGCGCCCGCCAGCACGAGCGCGAACGCTGCGGTGGCAAGGTGCATGGTTCGACGCGTGAACACCATCATGGTCATCTCCTGGAACGGATCTGGGACACACACGGCCGCCGCGCACTCCCGGCAACCACCGATACGGGCACCCGCAAATGTGACAGCAAATGCCCGATGTTCAAAAGGACCAGCGCCTGCATGCGCATGGAGCCAGCGGCGCACCGGGCGCGTGCCCGCGCCACGGCATGGGGAATCCGGGCGTTCAGGTGTCCGCGGTGAGGCCGACCGCGCCGGCCGCCGTGCCGCGCCGCGCGCCGCGCGCCTGCGCCAGCTCGTCCACGGCGCGCGCCAGCGCCGCCACGCCGTCGGCGATGCGGTCCGTGGGGATGGAGGACAGCCGCAGCCGGAAGAACGGACAGGGATAGGGCGGCTGCAGGAAGAACGCGTCGCCGGGCTCGATCAGCACGCCGTGGCGCCGGGCGATGCCCGCGAGCTCGGCGCCGTCGATCCAGGACGGCGCGCGCACCCACATGGAGGCACCGCCGCGCGGCAGCTCGAAGCGGAAGTCGGGCAGGTGCGCACGCAGCGCACGCGCGACCTGCTGCACGCGCTCCTGCATGACCTGGTTCACGCGCCGCGCGTGCGACTCGTGGTGGCCCAGCGAGATGAACAGGGCGTAGGCATGCTGCAGGAAGGCGCTGGGGTGGCGCACCATGGCATGGCGCAACAGCCGCAGCTCCTGGATCAGCGCGCGCGGCGCGACGATGTAGCCCAGCCGCAGCGCAGGCGACAGGCTCTTGGACAGCGAGCCCACGTAGACCACGCGGCCGCTCTTGTCCAGGCTCTTGAGCGCCGGCATGGGCGCGCCCTCGTAGAGGTTCTCGGCCTCGTAGTCGTCCTCGATGATCACGAAGTTGGACAGCTCGGCCTTGCGCAGCAGCCACTCGCGCCGCGTGAGCGACAGCGTGGCCGTGGTCGGGCTCTGGTGCGAAGGCGTCACGAACAGGTAGTCCAGCGGCGCGAGCTGGTCCACGACCACGCCCTCGTCGTCGACCGCCACGGGCACCCAGCGCGGCCGGCGCAGCGAGAAGGTGTTGCGCGCGTGCGGATGGCCCGGCTCCTCGAAGCCCAGGCGCTGGCGTTCGTCGAGCAGCGCGTCGGCCAGCAGCTGGAAGGCCTGCTGCGCGCCCACGGTGACCAGGATCTCCTCTTTCAGCGCGAACACGCCGCGCTTGGGCAGGAGGTGCAGGCGGATCTGCTCGATGAGGTCGGGCACGTCGTCGGTCTCGAAGTCCGGCGTCCAGTGCGCGAGCTGCGCACGCGCGAGGCTGCGCGTGCAGCATTCCCGAAAGCCGTCCACGGGGAACAGCTCGGGGTCGTGCATGCCGTAGACGAAGGGATAGGGCACCTCGCGCCAGCGCTCGGGCTTGGAGAGCGTGGGCGCGTCGGCCAGCGAGCGCAGCACGCGCGCCCCCCAGTCCGGCGGCACGCCGCCGCCCACACCGAAGCTGGCCGGCTGCACCACGCCGGCATTGGCCGGCCGCGCATCCAGCGCGACGAACACGCCGCTGCGCGCGCGCGCCTGCAGGAAGCCTTCGTCGATGAGCTGCTGGTAGGCCGCCGTCACGGTGTTGCGCGACAGCGCGAGCAGCCGCGCGAGTTCGCGCGAGGACGGCATCGCCGCGCCGGCCGGCAGCCGCCCCTCCAGGATGGGCTGCACGATGGCCAGGCGCAGGCGTCCCTGCAGCGGCAGGCCGGGCTGTTCGGGCACCACGAACAGGCGTGCCCATTGGTGGTGCTGGTCCTGGTGGAAGGTGGGCATGTGCGGCGCAGTCTAGCGCGCGCGGCGGCGCACGCCTGGCTCCAGCTGGCGTGCTGGATAGGACGGCACTGGCACTACCGCTGTGCGGCTTTGTTGCCTAACCTGCCGCGCAGTCCCAACCGGAGAACGCCGTGAGCCCCAACCACCCGCCAGTCACCGAGGCCACCCTCGCCGCTTTCAGCGACGCCTGGAACCGCCACGACATCGACGCCCTGATGTCCTTCATGACCGAGGACTGCATCTTCCAGACCGCCGGCGGCCCCGAGGCCTGCGGCACGCGCCATGTCGGTGCGGCGGCCGTGCGCCAGGCCTTCCCGGCCGCCTGGGCCAGCATGCCCGACGCGCAGTGGCGCAACGGCAAGCACAGCGTGCACGGCGACACAGGCGTGTCCGAATGGACCTTCACGGGCACCGCGGCCGATGGCACGCGCGTGGAGGTCGACGGCGTGGACCTGTTCCAGTTCAAGGACGGCAAGATCTTCCTCAAGAACGTGTTCCGCAAGGCCCGGCCCAACCTGCCGGCCGCCCGGTAGACGGCGCAGCGACGATGAGCAGCCTGTCCTTCACCGGCCACGCGGGCGCGCCGGAGCGCCGCTACGACCCGCGCTACGACCCGCTGGTCGCGCCCGACCCCGGCGCCGGCCGCGACTATGCGCCGACCTGGTGGGTGGCCAGCGCCGGCACCCCACCGGACGACGACGGCCCGGTGCGCGGCGACATCGACGCCGACGTGGTCGTGATCGGCTCGGGCGCCACGGGCCTGTCCACGGCCATGTACCTGGCCCAGGAGCATGGCGTGGCCGCCGTGGTGCTGGAGGCCAACCAGACCGCCTGGGGCTGCTCCAGCCGCAGCGGCGGGCAGGGCCAGAACGCCAGCGGCCGGCTCAAGCGCGGGCAGTGGGTCGCGCGCTGGGGCCTGGACACGGCGCGCGCGCTGGACCACGAGATCCGCACGGGCTTTGAGAACTTCGCCGCGCTCACGCGCGAGATCGACTGCGACGCGCACGACGGCGGCCACCTGTACGTGGCCCACCGGCCCGAGAAGATGGCCTACCTGCAGAACGAGTCCATGGTCATGAACGCGCAGTTCGGCTACCGCTCGCGCATGCTCACGGCCGAGCAGATGCGCGCGGAGTACTGCGACGAACGCGAGGCCGCGGGCGCGCTGTGGGAGGAGCATGGCATCGGCATCCACCCGCTCAAGTTCAGCTTCGGCCTGCAGCGCCGCGCACGCGCACTGGGCGTGAAGGTCCATCCCGGCAGCCCCGTGCAGGGCTGGCACACGGTGGACGGCGTGCACCATCTGCGCACGCCGGGCGGCACCGTGCGTGCCCGGCGCGTGGCCGTGTGCACGGGCGGCTACACGGGCCAGCGCCTGCACCCGCTGCTCAAGGACAGGATCATGCCCATCCTGTCCAACTCGGTGGTCACGCGCCCGCTGACCCAGGCCGAGCTGGCCGCCTGCAATGTGCGCAACGAGACCTTCCTGACCGACACGCGCACGCTGCGCTTTTACTACCGCTTCCTGCGTGGCGGCCGGCTGCAGCTGGGCAGCCGCAGCGCGGTCAGCGGCGTCGATGCCGAGGACGCCATCCACCTCAAGCTGCTGACGGACGCCATCGCGCGCAAGTTCCCGCCGCTGGCTGGCATCCAGATCGACCACTCGTGGTGGGGCTGGGTCGATGTGAGCCACGACATGATGCCGCGCATCGCGCGGCCCGACCCTGCGCAGAGCATCTGGTACGCGGTGGGCTACGGCGGCAACGGCGTGTCGTTCTCCACCTGGGCCGGCAAGCGCCTGGCCGAGCGCGTGGTCGGCCGCGACCAGGACCGGGCGGTGTTTTCCCTGCCGATCTACGACAGCCCGCTCGAGTACCCTAATGCGTTCGGCCTGGTGCGCTCGCCGCTGCTGGCGCCGTTCCGCCGCATCGGCCAGCGCATGCTCTACAAGTGGTACTGGCTGCGCGACGAGAAGTAGCGCAGCACGCGTGCCGCACAAGGGAAAACACCCCCCCTCTGGCACCTGCATTCGGCCGTCTGTGGCATGCGGCGCTGGCGCAATTCATGCGTATCTTCGCCGGCAACGCCACAACGGGTGTGGCCCACGACCCAGGAAGGATTCACGCATGCAAGCTTTTCCCCTGCACCGCCGCGCCTTCGGCGCCCTTGGCACGCTCAGCGGCCTCGTCCTCGCCGCCGCTGCCGCGCTGGCCACGGCCAGCCTGCCAGCCACAGCGCAGGAACCCAAGCGTGGCGGCACGCTGGTCGTCGGCACCAACCAGGTTCCGCGCCACCTCAACGGTGCGGTGCAGTCCGGCATCGCCACCGCCATGCCGTCCACGCAGCTGTTCGCGAGCCCGCTGCGCTTTGACGACCAGTGGAAACCGCAGCCCTACCTGGCCGAGAGCTGGAAGCTGGCCGAGGACGGCAAGTCGCTCACGCTGAATCTGCGCAAGAACGCCGTGTTCCACGACGGCAAGCCCATCACCTCGGCCGACGTGGCCTTCTCCATCCTCGCCATCAAGGCCAACCACCCGTTCCAGACCATGCTGGCCCCGGTGGAGAAGGTGGAGACGCCCGATGCGCACACGGCCATCATCCGCATGAGCCAGCCGCACCCGGCCATCCTGCTCGCGATGAGCCCGGCGCTGGCGCCCATCCTGCCCAAGCACATCTATGGCGATGGCACCGACCTCAAGGTCCACCCGCGCAACACCAACGAGCTCGTGGGTTCGGGGCCGTTCAAGCTGACCGAGTTCCGCGCCGGCCAGCGCGTCGTGATGGAGCGCTTCGACAAGTTCTTCCTGCCCGGCAAGCCCTACCTGGACCGCGTGGTGCTGAACATCATGCCGGACTCCTCCAGCCTGGCGCTGAGCCTGGAGCGCGGCGACATCCAGATGCTGCCCTACATCTCGCTGTCGACCGAACTCAAGCGCCTGTCCGCCAACCCCAACGTCGCGGTCACGAACAAGGGTTTCGAAGGCATCGGCTCGCTGAACTGGCTGGCCATCAACACGGCCAAGAAGCCGCTGGACGACGTGCGCGTGCGCAAGGCCATCGCCCATGCGATCGACAAGAACTTCATCACCAAGGCGCTGATGGGCGGCTTCGCCACCGTGGCCGACGGCCCCATCGTGGCCACCAGCCCGTTCGCCGAGCAGGACCTCGTGCGCTATCCGCTGGACCTCAAGAAGTCGGCCGCGCTGCTGGACGAGGCCGGCCTCAAGCCCGGCGCCGGCGGCGAACGCTTCAAGCTCACGATCGACTACCTGCCCGGCACGGACGAGCAGCAAAAGAACGTGGCCGAGTACGTGCGCGGCCAGCTCAAGAAGGTCGGCGTCACGGCCGAGGTGCGCACCTCGGCCGACTTCCCGGCCTGGGCCAAGCGCCTGGCCACACACGACTTCGACCTGTCCATGGACACGGTGTTCAACTGGGGCGACCCGGTCATCGGCGTGCACCGCACCTACCTGTCGACCAACATCAAGCCCATCGTCTGGACCAACACGCAGTCCTACAAGAACCCCCAGGTCGACGAGCTGCTCAACACCGCGGGCGGCCTGCTCGACGAGACCCGGCGCAAGGCCTACTACGCGACCTTCCAGAAGATCGTGACCGACGAGCTGCCCATCGTCTTCATCAACAACTCGCCCTACCACACGGTCGCGCGCAAGAACGTGGGCAACGTGCCGACCACCATCTGGGGACCGGCCTCGCCCTACGATGAAGTGTTCCTGAAGTAGGCCGACCACCGCGGACCGAGGCGAACGCCATGGGATTCCTACGCGCCCTGCTGGGCCGACTGCTGCAAGGCCTGCTGCTGGTGCTGGCCGTCGTGGTGCTGAACTTCGTGCTCGTGCACGCCGCGCCCGGCGATCCGGTCGAGACCATCGCCGGCGCCAGCGGCGGCATGAGTGCCGAACTGATGGCCGAGCTGCGCACCCAGTACGGGCTGGACCGGCCGCTGCCCGTGCAGTTGGGCATCTACCTGTCGCGCGTGGCGAGCGGCGACCTGGGCTACTCGTACTTCTTCAACCTGCCCGTGACGCAGATGATCGCCGAGCGCGTGCCCGCCACGCTGCTGCTGGTGATCTCTTCCGTGCTCATCGCCTTCGTGGTCGGCACGCTGCTGGGCGTGCTGTCCGCGCGCCGGCCCAACGGCCTGCTGTCGCAGTGCATCACGGTGCTGTCCATGGTCGGCTTCGCCGCGCCCGTGTTCTGGACCGGCATGATGCTGGTGCTGCTGTTCGCGTCCTGGTTCCCGATCCTGCCCGTGGCGGGCATGCGCTCGGCCGCCTCCGAGGGCACGGGCGGCCTGGCCGACCTGCTGGACGTGCTGCACCACCTGGTGCTGCCCGCGTTCACGCTGGCCGTGGTCTACCTCGCGCAGTACAGCCGGCTGTCGCGCTCGTCCATGCTGGACGTGCTGAGCTCGGACTACATCCGCACGGCGCGCGCCAAGGGCCTGGCCGACCGCGTGGTGCTCTACAAGCACGCGCTGCGCAACGCACTGCTGCCCGTGGTCACCATGCTGGGCCTGCAGTTCGGCAACGTGATGGCCGGCGCCATCATCGTGGAGACGGTCTTCAACTGGCCGGGCCTGGGACGCCTGGCCTTCGACTCGGTGCTGCGGCGCGACTACCCGACCATCCTCGGCGTGCTGCTGTTCTCGTCCATCGTCGTGATCGTCATGAACGTGCTCACCGACCTGGCCTACCGGCTCATCGACCCGCGCATCAAGACTGGCTGAAGACCATGACAACGAACGCCCCACCCGTTCTCCCGCTGCCCGCGGCACGGCCGGCACCGGCCGCCGCCGTGGCCGAGCATCCCGCG
>DATKFT010000552.1:0-2043 GCA_035544335.1 Pseudorhodoferax sp. | reverse complement strand
CCGAGCCCGCGCCGCTGGAGGCGAAGGTGGCGCGCGCGGGGTTGGCCTTGGCCCAGGCCACGAACTGGCGCAGGTCGCTGGGCGGCAGCGCGGCGCTGGACACCAGCAGCAGCGGGATGTGGCCGATCTGGCTCACGCCCGTGAGGTCCTCGAGCGGCGCGTACGCCATCTTGGCGTACAGGCTGGGGTTGATCGCATGGGCCGCGACCACGGCCAGCAGCGTGGTGCCGTCGGGCGTGGCGCGGGCCGCGGCGGCCGAGCCCACCTGCCCGTTGGCGCCGCCCATGTTCTCGACGATGACGGTCTGCTTGAGCAGCTCGGCCATGCGCTGCACGACCAGCCGCGTCACGGCGTCGGACACGCCGCCGGGCGTGTAGGGCACGATCACGCGGATGGTCTTGGCGTCCTGCGCGCGCACGCCGGGGGCGCCCAGGATGGCGGCGGCGCCGACCGCGCCGACAGCCGCGGTGAGCAGGCGGCGGCGCCGGGGTGAACGGAGCGACGGCGCGAGAAGAGGGGCTTGCATTGGGGGGTCTCCTGGTTGTTGTGGTGTGGGAAAGGTCTCAGTGCGCGGCCCGGGCTTCGGGCCAGTTGGCGGGCACGTCGATCGGCAGGTCCAGCAGCATCTGCGCGTAGGACTTGCCGAGCGGGTCGGAGCGCAGCGAGCTGACGCCGCCGCCGCCGAGCGCGCGGTGCAGCACGAAGTTCAGCGCGTGCAGGCCCGGCACCTCGAAGCGCTCGACCTCGCCCTGCAGCAGGTGCTGGAAATACGCCTGCACGCGCGCGGCCGTGAGCTGCGCGCGCAGCAGCGGCAGCAGTTCGGGCCGGCGCGCGATCACGCCGATGTTTTCGTCGTCGCCCTTGTCGCCGCTGCGGGCCCAGGCCAGCGCCACGAGCGGCACGGGCCGTGTGGTCTGCGTCGTCTGCACGGGCTGCGGGGCCGCGTCGTCGGCTGGTGTGGGCAGATCGGCGGGCCCGGGCGCGACCACGGCGGCCGGCGGCGTCCCGGCCACAGGCTCGGTGTGCTCTTCGAGCTGCACTTGCAGCGCGAGCGCTTGCTTGGGCACGAGGAAGGAGAACACCTTGACGACGGGCTGCACGTCGGCGCGGCCCGAGAACGAGGAGCGCGTGCCGGGCCCCATCGAGGTGCCGGCCGAGGCGCATTCGCGCTGCAGAAAGGAAAGGCCCCTGACCTCGGCGTGCCGCGCCGCGATGCGCAGCACGACCTCGCGCGTGGGCAGCGCGCGCGCATGCGGGCCGTAGTGCGACTCGCAGCCCAGCAGCTCCACGCAGCTAGCCTGGTAGTCGGCCAGCCCGGCCGCGGCCAGCTGCGCGCGCGTGCGCGCCAGCAGCGCCTCGGCCGTCCTGCGCGCCTTGGCCGGCGCGTCGATGCCGCGGATCGCCATCATCACCTGCAGCTGGAAGCCATCGCGCCAGGTGCCGTTGGCCTTGTAGCTGGCCGTGGGCGCGCGGCCGCGCGCGCCGTGCACGCGCACCCGGCCTGTGCCTGCGGCGTGCACTTGTACCTGGCGGAAGTCGCAGACCACGTCGGGCATGCGGTAGTCGGCCGGGTCGCCGACCTCGTAGAGCACCTGCTCGGCCACGGCGCCCGGGTGCACGAGGCCACCCGTGCCCTCGGGCTTGGACAGCGTGAAGCTGCCGTCCTCGGCCACGTCGATGACGGGGTAGCCCATGTTGTCCCAGCCCGGCACGTCCTGCCAGTCGGTGAACAGGCCGCCCGTGGCCTGGGCGCCGCACTCGATCACATGGCCGGCCAGCGTGCCGGCGGCCAGCCGGTCCCAGTCACGCCAGTCCCAGCCGAATTCGTGCGCGAGCGCGCCCACCACGACCGCGCTGTCCACGCAGCGGCCCGTGAGCACGATGTCCGCGCCCAGCGCGAGCGCCTGGGCGATGCCGCGCGCGCCGATGTAGGCGTTGGCCGAGCTCAGCGCGGCCGGCGGCACCTCGCCCGTGTACAGGTCGCGCAGGCCGTCCGCGCGCAGCGCCTCGAACTGCGGCAGCAGGTCGTCGCCGGTCACGATG
>DATKFT010000551.1:0-12739 GCA_035544335.1 Pseudorhodoferax sp. | reverse complement strand
GAGGCCTGGCCCGTGCGGTAGAGCTGGACCAGCTCGTGGGCTTTGCAGTCGGCGAGGGCGTATTGGTCGGTGCGGTGCGAGGGCATGGCGGCTCCGGGGCGCGGTTGGCAAAGCGCCAAGGCTAGCAGAGGCCCGCTCAGCTACCGCGCAGCATGGCCACGGCGGCCGAGAACGTGAAGAAGGCCGCCGCCGTGGACCACAGGATGATGCGCGCGATGCGGCCGTTGTTGGCGCCGAAGCGCTCGGTCAGCAGCGAGACGTTGCTCGCGCTCGGCAGCGCGGCCGCCAGCACCATGGCCGACAGCGCGAACGGCGTGACCGCCAGGCCCAGCGCCATCGCGGCCAGGCCTGCGCACCAGACCAGCAGGGGGTGGGCGAACAGCTTGAGCAGCACCACGGGCAGCACCTCGCGCCAGGGCACGGGCCGGTGCGCGTCCTGGTGCGACAGCATCTGCGAACGCGCGAGCACGGCGCCGATCGTGAACAGCGCCACGGGCGAGGCGGCCGCGGCCAGCAGCGCGATCGTGGCGTCCAGCGGCTGCCACAGCTGCACGGCGAAGGCCTGGCTGGCCATGCCCAGCACGATGGACCAGGGCATGGGGTTGCGCGCCACGCCCTGCAGCGCGCGGACCAGCGCCTGGCGCGCGCCGGCCGCGCCGGCCGCGTCCAGCCGCGACAGCGCCACGCACAGCGAGGTGGTCAGCAGCAGGTCGACCACGAGCGTGACCATGACGGGCCCGGCCGCGCTGGCGCCCAGCAACGCCACGAGCAGCGGCACGCCCATGAAGCCGCTGTTGGGGAAGGCGGCGACCAGTGCGCCGAAGGCGGCATCGTTCCAGCCCAGTCGACGCCGGTCGGCGGCGACCACGCCGACCACGAGCACCAGCGCGCACAGCAGGTAGATGGCGGCCAGCACGGGATCGAGCAGCAGCGCCAGCGGCGTGCTCGCGCCGAAGCGGTACAGCATGCAGGGCAGCGCGAAGAACAGCACGAAGCCGTTGAGCCCGGGGATGGCGTCCAGCGGCAGCAGGCGCCGCCGTGCGGCGAGGTAGCCGGCGAGGATCAGCGCGAAGAACGGAAAGGTGACGGAGAGGATGGCCAGCACGGCGGACGATTGTCACCGCGCCATGCCCGCCTCGGTCCAGGCGGGTGTCGGGATCGGCGTCCGGCTTTTCCCGGATCGACGCAGGGCTGCCGGCGCGCCACGCCATGGCGTCGGCCGCCGGCCCGGCCCGCCAGCGGTGTCGCGGCGCGGCGCGGCGCGCCGCGGCGTCACGCCGTCACGTCGGCGCCGGCAGCCGCAGGGCTTGGTCCGACAGCTGGAACACGGCCACGGCCCGGACCAGGGTCTGCGCCTGTTGGCTCAGGTTGGCAGCGGCGGCCGCGCTCTGCTCGACCAGGGCGGCGTTCTGCTGTGTCGCCGTGTCGATGCGGCCCATGGCATCGCCCATCTGGGCCACGCCCGCGCTCTGCTGCACGCTGGCGCTGCTGATCTCGCCCACGATGTCGCCCACGCGCTGGATGGCCGTGACGATCTCCTGCATGGTGCTGCCGGCCTGGTCGACCAGGGCCGAGCCCTGTTCCACGCGCTCCACGCTGGCCGAGATCAGCTGCTTGATCTCGCGCGCGGCGTCGGCCGAGCGGCTGGCCAGGCCACGCACCTCGCTGGCGACCACGGCGAAGCCGCGGCCCTGCTCGCCGGCGCGCGCGGCCTCCACGGCGGCGTTCAACGCCAGGATGTTGGTCTGGAAGGCGATGCTGTCGATCACGCTGATGATGTCCACGACCTTGCGCGAGCTGTCGTTGATGCCTTGCATGGTGCGCACCACCTCGGCGACCACGTCGCCGCCGCGCACTGCCACCGTGCTGGCGCCCTGGGCCAGTGCGTTGGCCTGGCGCGCGCTGTCGGCGTTCTGTTGCACCGTCGTGGTCAGTTCGGCGAGCGCGGCCGTGGTCTGCTGCAGCACGCTGGCCTGCGCCTCGGTGCGCTGGCTCAGGTCGGAGTTGCCCTGCGCGATCTCGGTGCTGGCCGAGGCCACGCTTTCGGCGGTGCCGCGTACGCCGGCGACCACGCCGCCCAGGGCCTGCTGCATGTCGCGCAGCGCCGCCAGCAGCGGCGAGAACTCGTCGCGCGCACGGTCCTCGATCGTGACCACGAGATTGCCGTCGCGCACCTGCTCGGCCATGCGCTGCGAGACGGCCACGCGGCGGCGCAGCACGGTGCCGATGTACCAGGCGAAGCAGGCCAGGCCGAGCATGGCCGCGACCACCAGCGTCACGATGACGAGCCGGGTGCGGTCGGCCTGCTGGCGCATGGTGGCCAGCTCGCTGCGCAGCCAGCGCTCCTGGTACTGGACCGTCTCGGCGATGACCTGGAGCAGCGCGTTGCGGGCGGGAATGGTCTCGTCGACCAGGAAGGCGAACGCGCGCTCGCGGTCGCCGGACTGGATCAGCGCGATGTTGGACTCGCCGATCTGCCAGAAGCGCTGGACCAGCGGCACCATGGTCGCGAAGCGTGTACGGCCTTCGGTGCTGCTGATGTCCCGGTCGAAGTCGGCCAGCGTCTGGGTCAACAGCTTGCGCTTGTCGCCGATGTCCGAGAGCGTGGCCGCCAGTTCCTCGGGCGTGCGCGCCAGCATGGCATGGCGCAGCTGCAGCGACACACGGGTGATGTTGAGTTCCAGGGCCGCCATGCGCTGCAGCTGTGGCACGCGCAGCCGCTCGGTCCGATCGGCCAGCTCCGAGACGGTGGACAGCGCCATGCTTGTATACCAGGCGGCACTCCCCAGCGCCGCGACCAGCAGGAGGGCGGCGATGTACAAACGCCGGGTGATACTGGTCCTTGCGATCAAACCCATGTTGTTCCGTCCTTTGAATACGATGGGGTGGCGGTAGCGGACGAAGGTAGGCTGTGTTCAGTTGCCCGCCGCCATGCCCGGTGGCAACCCGTCGCGGAGCTGGTACCGCCTGTCGTGCCATATGGTGAAAGCGCGGCCGGTGGTGGGCTTTGTATGATCCCCGGCGCCGGATCCATCCGGCCGTCCACCTCCTGCCCATGTCCTCCGGTCTCAACGTCGCCCAGCAAGAAGCTGTCAACTACATGCATGGTCCCTGCCTCGTTCTGGCCGGGGCCGGCTCGGGCAAGACGCGCGTGATCACGGCCAAGATCGGGCGGCTGATCCAGTCGGGCCTGGAGGCCAAGCGCGTGGCCGCCATCACCTTCACGAACAAGGCCGCGGCCGAGATGCGCGAGCGCGCCAAGGGCCTGATCGGCAAGCCGGCCAAGGACGTGGTGATCTGCACCTTCCACGCGCTGGGCGTGCGCCTGGTGCGCGAGGACGGCCACCGCGTGGGCCTCAAATCGCAGTTCAGCATCCTGGACAGCGACGACGTGACCTCCATCCTCAAGGACGCCGGCGGCACCACCGATGCCAACACCGCGCGCCAGTGGCAATGGACCATCAGCAAGTGGAAGAACATGGGGCTGTCGGCCCTGCAGGCCGAGGAGCAGGCCGTGGACGACAACGAGCGCATCATCGCGCGCATCATGGGCCGCTACGAGGAGCGGCTCACGGCCTACCAGAGCGTGGACTTCGACGACCTGATCGGCCTGCCGCTGCGCCTCTTGCGCGACTACGAGGAGGTGCGCGAGAAGTGGCAACGCGTGCTGGGCCATGTGCTGGTCGACGAGTACCAGGACACCAACGCCACGCAGTACGAGGTGCTGAAGCTGCTCGTGGGGGAACGCGGGCGCTTCACGGCCGTGGGCGACGACGACCAGTCCATCTACGGCTGGCGCGGCGCCACGCTGGACAACCTGAAGCGCCTGCCGGTCGACTACCCCAACCTCAAGGTCATCAAGCTCGAGCAGAACTACCGCTCCACGAGCGCGATCCTGCGCGCGGCCAACAACGTGATCGGGCCCAACCCCAAGCTGTTCCCCAAGACCCTGTTCTCCGAACTCGGCGAGGGCGAGCCCGTGCGCATCGTCGACGCCGACAGCGAGGAGCACGAGGCCGAGCGCGTGGTCGCGCGCATCCAGTCGCTGCGCGCCAATTCCGTGCACAAGGACTTCCGGCATTTCGCCGTGCTGTACCGCGCCAACCACCAGGCCAAGCCCTTCGAGAAGGCGCTGCGCAAGGCGCAGATCCCGTACAAGGTCTCGGGTGGGCAGAGCTTCTTCGACCGCGCCGAGATCAAGGACCTGTGCTCCTGGTTCCGGCTGTGGATCAACAACAACGACGACCCGGCTTTCCTGCGCGCGATCACCGTGCCCAAGCGCGGCATCGGCCACCAGACGCTGGGCCAGCTGGGCATCTACGCCACGCAGTACAAGCTCTCGCTGTTCGAGTCGCTGTTCTCGGGCTCGCTGGCCAGCCTGCTGCCGCGCCGCGGCCACGAGAGCCTCGTGGAGTTCGGCCGCTACGTGAACGACCTGGAGTACCGTGCGCGCCAGACCATGGGGGCCGAGGCCGCGCGCGCCTTCATGCTGGAGTGGCTCAAAGAGATCGGCTACGAGCAGCACCTCTACGACAACGAGGAGAGCGAGGCTGCCGCCGCGACACGCTGGTCCAACGTGATGGACTTCGTCGACTGGATGTCGGGCCGCTGCGGCGGGCAGATCGACGACACGGCCGGCGTGGCCACGCAGTCCGAGGTCAAGTCGCTCATGGAGGTCGCGCAGACCATCTCGCTGCTGTCCACGATGAGCGAGCGCCAGCAGGACCAGGACCTGGTCACGCTGTCCACGCTGCACGCCTCCAAGGGGCTGGAATGGCCGCACGTGGTCATGGTGGGCGTCAACGAAGGCATGCTGCCTTTCAAGCTCGACGACGACGACGGCCGCCAGCAGAAGGTCAGCGACGAGACCGCGCAGCGGCTGCAGGAAGAGCGCCGGCTCATGTACGTGGGCATCACGCGCGCGCAGCGCACGCTGGCCGTGAGCTGGACGCGCAAGCGCAAGAAGGGGCGCGACCTCGTGCCGGCCGCGCCCAGCCGCTTCATCGCCGAGATGGGCCTGGACAAGGCCACCGTCAAGGAAGACCCGCGCGAGAAGCTGCGTGCGCTGCGCGCCGAGTTCGCGGCCAAGAAGGCGGCGGGTGCCGCACCGGAGAACGCTGCATGAGATCCACGATCTGGCTCGCCGGCCTGCTGCTGGCCGGCGCCGCCCAAGCCCAGCCTGCCGCGGCCGATGCCGCGCCGGCCTGTCCCGCGCCGCACGAGATGCGCGCGCTGAACCTGTACGGCGCCTGGCGCGCGCAGTGGCCGGGCAGCGATGCCCCGCCCGCCACGCTGCAGCTGCAGCGCCACCCCGAGCTGTCCGACAGCGTGCGCGGCCGCGTCGAGCGCGACGGCATCACGGCGCTGCTGTCCGGCGACGTGGACGACGGCGACCTCACGCTGGAGGAGTCGCGCGACGGCAAGCGCATCTCCGCCACCTGGATCGGCCGTGTCGTCGAGCAGTCTTGCGGCAAGGAGATCCGCGGCCGCTGGACCGACGCCGACTCCGACGCCAAGCGCGATTTCGTGCTGCGCCGCCAGCCTGGCTGGCAGTAGGCACAGCAGGCCACCGCCCCTTCCCTCCGCACCCAAAAGGACTCTCGATGCCCGGCTTCCCGTTGCTCCGGCCCGCGCCGCTCGCCACCTTGTTGCTGGGCCTGGGGGCCGGCGCCACCGCGTCGGCCCAGACGCCGTCCTCGCCCACCGGGCCCGTGCCGAGCTGGCAGACCTGCGCCGCGCAGGCCACGGACGATATGGTGCGCCTGCGCTGCTATGACCAGTGGGCCCGCCAGCAGCAGGCCGAGGCGGCCGCGATCAACAACCAGGCCGCGGCGAACCGGCCCCAGGGCGGTCCCACGGCCAACAAGCCCGACAGCACCGGCGCCACCACGACCACGGCGGTCGCCGCGGGGGGCGCGCCGCTGGCCTCGCCCGAGGCGCCGGTGGTGCGCCGCTGCCAGGACACGCGCTACTCCACCTTGTCGCGCATCTGGGAACTGGAGTCGGGCACGGACTGTGGCATGTTCAGCCTGCGCGGCTACCGGCCCATCACGCTGTCGCTGGCCCAGTCCAGCAGCGTGAACCGCACGCCCGGCACGCCGAACCCGGACAACCAGTCCACCGAGGTCGACGCCTACCGGCGCACCGAGACGCGCATCCAGCTGTCGGTGCGCACCAAGGTGGCCCAGGGCCTGCTGACGCCGCGCGAGGGCAACGCGGTGGACTCGCTGTGGTTCGCCTACTCGCAGCAATCGTTCTGGCAGGTGTTCTCGCCGCAGCTCTCGCGCCCGTTCCGCGCGACCGACCACGAGCCCGAGCTGATCTACGTCTACCCCAGCCAGGCCGACCTGGGCAGCTGGCGGCTGCGCTACACGGGCATGGGACTGGTCCACCAGTCCAACGGCCAGAGCCTGCCGCTGTCGCGCAGCTGGAACCGGGTCTATCTGATGGCGGGCCTGGAAAGCAAGGACGAGCGCTTCCGCCTGACCGGCCGCGTCTGGCACCGGCTGCACGAGGACGCCAAGAGCGACGACAACCCCGACATCACCGACTACATCGGCCGCGCCGAGCTCACGGGCGGCTGGTCGGTGTCCAGCCGCGACAACCTGTCGCTGACGGTGCGCCACCCGCTCAAGTCCAACGGCAGGGGCTCGGCCCGGCTGGAGTGGATGCACGCGCTGGGCCCGCAGGGCGAGGGGGGCTGGCTGCGCAGCGGCCTGCGCCTGCACACCCAGATCTTCCACGGCTACGGCGACAGCCTGATCGACTACAACGTGCGCAAGACCGTGTTCACGGTGGGTCTGAGCCTGCTGGACTTCTGAGCCAGGTGGCCGCGCGCTGCCGCGTCACGGCCACACCCTCGCGCTTGGAAGCGGGCATCACGGCCTGAGGGCAGCTCCGTCCGGTCCATCGCGCTGTCCGGCCATGCCGGGACCGGGTCAGGCGCCCGCGCACAAGCGCTGCAGGTGGTGCAGCAGGGAACGCGTCTGCACCCAGTCGACCCAGCGGCCACCTTGCTGGATGACCGTGGGCGCATCGTTGCCGCGCGCCAGGCCACTCGCGTAGACCAGCACCTCGTGGGCGGGCGCGTCCTCGTTGGTCAGCCGCGTGGTGATCTCGGCGCCTTCCAGCGGCACGCGCAGCACGCTGCCCGCGCCATCGGCGCGCACCTCCAGCACGCAGCCCGGTGCCAGCGCATGGCGGTAGCGCGCGCGCAGGTGCGGCCGCGCGCCCACCTGGTCCAGCATCTGCAGCAGCTGCGGCGTGCTCATCGTGGATTCGTCGAGCAGGGCGGCGTCCTCGGTCGGGTAGGCGTCGCAGCCTGCCAGCAGCGCAAGGGTCAGCCCCGCGGAGCAGCCCCTCAAGCCTGGGTCTCCGCGCTGCCGTCGAGCTCGGTCGGCGCGGGCAGCCGCTGGGCCAGCACCTTGTCGATGGTGCGCCCGTCCATGTCGACGATCTCCAGCCGCCAGCCTTCCCATTCGGCCGTGTCGGCCACGCGCGGCAGCCGGCCCGACAGCAGCATGAGCATGCCGGCCAGCGTGTGGTAGCGGCCGCGCTCCTCCTCGGGCACGCTGTCCAACCCCAAGCGGTCCTTGAGTTCGGGCACCGGGATGTGGCCGTCCAGCAGCCAGCTGCCGTCCTCGCGCTGCACGGCCCAGGAGGTCTGCGGGTCGCGCGGCTGGAACTCGCCCGTGATGGCCTCGATGAGGTCCTGCAGCGTGACGATGCCCTGCACCTCGCCGTACTCGTCGATCACGAAGGCCATGTGCATGTCGCTGGAGCGGAAGTTGTCCAGCAGCTCCATGCCGGTCAGCGTCTCGGGCACGTACAGCGGCTGCGTGAGCAGCTGGGCGGGCAGGTCGCGCTCGTCCTCGCGCAGCGCGCGCGACAGCCATTGCCGCGCGTTGAGGATGCCCAGCACGTTGTCCAGGCCGCCGCGCACGACCGGAAAGCGCGCGTGGTCGCTCTCCTCGATGCGCTTCAAGTTCTCGGCGAACGGCTGGTCGGCGTCCAGCGTCACCACGTCGCTGCGCGGCACCATCAGCGAGACGATCTGGCGGTCGTCCAGCCGGAACACGTTGCGCACCATGTCGTGCTCGTGTGTCTCGATCACGCCGGCCGTCGTGCCCTCGGCCAGCATGGCGTGGATCTCGTCGGCCGTGATGGGGTTGGGGTTGCCGTCCTTCACGCCCAGCACGCGCAGCAGGAAATGCGTGGAGATCGTCAGCAGCTTGACGAAGGGCTTGGTGGCCGTGGCCAGCCAGTTGATGGGGCGCGCCACGAGGCGGGCCAGCGTCTCCGGATGGGTCTGGCCGAGCCGCTTGGGCACGAGCTCGCCGGCGACGATGGAGAAGTAGGTGATCAGCACCACCACGAGCGCCGTGGCCGCGTAGCCGCTGGACGCGGCGGGCACGCCCATCTCGGTCAGCCAGATCGCCAGCGGCGCGGCCAGCGCGGCCTCACCGACGATGCCGTTGAGCACGCCGATGGAGGTGATGCCGATCTGGATGGTCGACAGAAAGCGCGTCGGATCCTCCCCGAGCTGGATGGCGGCGCGGGCCGCCGGGTCGCCATCGTCGACCATCTTCTGCAGGCGCGCGCGGCGCGCCGTGACGAGTGCGATTTCCGACATCGCGAACAGGCCGTTGAGCAGGATCAGGGCCAGCAGGACAAGTATTTCCACGGGACTTCCAATGGGAAAAGCGAGACAGGGGCACCGTCGCGGCTGCGACGGGCGCGGCCGGACCGGCCGGGAACAAGGCGAAGAGCGGGTGCACCGCGCGCGGCGGCGCTAGCTGCGTGAGATCGGCGGACGGTGCAGCCCATCCAGGAAGGGAGCCAGCCAGCCGTTCGGTGCGCGTGCCGCGGGCCGCACGCCCAGTGCGGCCACGGCATGGGCTTCGCCGGGCCGCAGCAGGCCGAGCAGATCGACGAGCAGCTGGAACGGAAGGTTGTCGAGATGGTGCGCGTCCAGCGAGCCGGCTGGGGCGGGGTCGGTCTGCAGCGCTGCGGGGGCCAGCATCTGCTCGCTCAGTGTTTCGGAGCAGATCTCCGCGGCCTGCTCCTGCGCCGAGACGCCCATCCAGGCCATGAGCACGGCGAGAAGAAAGGCAAGGGCCCGGGGACGCATAGGGCCCGGATTTTAAGGCGCGGTCCGGGGCCGGGGCTTTCGGACAGGTTTCAGGCGCGGGCCTTGGCGGTGGGGAACTTGCCGTGCGGCAGGCTGCCCAGGCGCGAGAACATGCGCCGGCAGTAACCGGCGACCGACAGGCATTTGTTGATCTCGTCCACCGGCAGCGGGCCCGAGACGACGACGATGTCGTTGGCACTGTCCTGCGCGCCGGCCGCGCGCAGGCGCCGGCGTGCGCCATTGGCCCATGAGTGGATGCGGGCCGGGCTGCCGTGCTCGTGCAGATGGCCGGTGCTGGCGTCGAAGGCAATGGCCACGGTATCCGTCTTGAGCTTGAGCCGGTGCTCGCCCGTGGCCACGCTGGGGGGCGTGGCCAGGTCGTACAGGTAGTAGCTACCGGCCTTCAACTGGTACTGGAGTTCCATACGTGTCCTTTTCGGGGCATTGTGGAAGTGGTGGTCTCCGCACAAACGCCGGTGCAACAGCGGGAATCGGTGCCAGTTCGTGATTTTGCGCCGCAATCTGCGCATTTATTGGCTTGACCAGACCCGACAATCGCGCGATGTCTGAATCCAATTCCGCAGATCTCGCGTTCGACCGGCTGCCGCTGGCGCCCGAGACCCTGCACAACCTCGCCAGCCTCGGCTTCACGCAGATGACGCCGATCCAGGCCGCGAGCCTGCCGCCCGCGCTGGCCGGGCGGGACCTGATCGCCCAGGCCGAAACCGGCAGCGGCAAGACCGCCGCCTTCGGCCTGGCGCTGCTCGCGGGCCTGAACCCGCGCTTCTTCGGCGTGCAGGCGCTCGTGCTGTGCCCCACGCGCGAGCTGGCCGACCAGGTGGCGCAGGAGCTGCGGCGCCTGGCGCGCGCGCAGGACAACATCAAGACCGTGGTGCTGTGCGGCGGTGTGCCGCTGCGCAACCAGACCGCCAGCCTGGCGCACGGCGCCCACATCGTGGTCGGCACACCGGGCCGCGTGCTGGACCACCTGGAGCGTGGCCACCTCGTGCTCGACGGCCTGCGCACGCTGGTGCTCGACGAGGCCGACCGCATGCTGGACATGGGCTTCATGGACGACATCGCGGCCGTGGCGCGGCGCTGCCCGGCCGAGCGGCAGACGCTGCTGTTCTCGGCGACCTACCCGGAGGGCATCGCGCAGCTCGCGCGCCAGTTCCTGCGCGATCCGCAGCGCATCACGGTCGAGAAGCGCCAGGACGTCAGCCACATCGCCCAGCACTGGTACGAGGTCGACGAGGCCACGCGGCTGGACGCCGTGGTGCGCCTGCTGCGCCACCACCGGCCCGACAACGCGCTGGCCTTTTGCAACACCAAGCAGCAATGCCGCGACCTGCTGGCCGTGCTGCGCGGCCATGGCTTCGCGGCGCTGGCGCTGTACGGCGAGCTCGAACAGGTCGAGCGCGACCAGGTGCTCGTGCGCTTTGCCAACCGCAGTGCCAGCGTGCTGGTGGCCACCGACGTGGCCGCGCGCGGGCTGGACATCGCGCGCCTGGGTGCCGTCATCAACGTGGAGGTGACGCCCGACCCCGAGGTGCATGTGCACCGCATCGGCCGCACGGGCCGTGCCGGCGAGAAGGGCCTGGCGCTCAACTTGGCCAGCATGGACGAGATGGGCCGCGTGGGCCGCATCGAGCAGCTGCAGGGCCAGGCCACGCAGTTCGAGCCGCTGGCCTCCCTGCGCGACAACGGCATGCCGCCGCCCCCGCCCATGGCCACGCTGCAGATCCAGGGCGGGCGCAAGGAGAAGATCCGCGCCGGCGACGTGCTGGGCGCGCTGACCGGCGAGGCCGGTTTCACGCGCGAGCAGATCGGCAAGATCGACGTGAACGAGTTCTCCACCTATGTGGCGGTGGCGCGCGACATCGCGCAGCAGGCCGCCAACCGGCTCGACCGTGGCCGCATCAAGGGCAAGAGCGTGCGGGTCCGCTTGCTGGACGATTGATCGCCGCGCTTCCTATACTGCCGGAATGAACCAGACGGTACATTCCCGGCGCCGCGCGGCCGGCGTCAAGCCCGCGGCCAAGGAGACGAAGGAGAGCACGCGCACCAACGACCCCGAGCGCACCATGGCCAACATCCTGGACGTGGCGCTCACGGAGTTCGCGGAGAAGGGCCTGGACGGCGCGCGCATCGACGAGATCGCGGCCGCCACGCAGACCTCCAAGCGCATGATCTACTACTACTTCGGCAACAAGGAAGGGCTGTACCTGGCCGTGCTGGAGGCGAGCTACCGCGCCATGCGCGAGACCGAGGCCGAGCTGCACCTGGACGACCTGCCGCCCGAAGCGGCGCTGCGTCGGCTCGTCGAATACACCTTCGACCACCACCTGGCCAGCGAGCCCTACATCCGCGTGGTCATGGCCGAGAACATGCAGCGCGGCCACTACATGGCGCAGAGCCAGAGCATCGAGCAGCTCAATGTGCCCGCGATCTCGGCCATCGAGGGGCTGTACGCGCGCGGCCTGGCCAGCGGGGTGTTCCGCGCGGGCGTCGATGCGATCGACCTGCACGCGACGATCTCGGCGCTGTGCTTCTTCAATGTGGCCAACCGCCACACCTTCGGCCTGATCTTCAAGCGCGACTACCGCGACCCGCAGGTCGTCGCGGCCCGGCGCGCGTCCATCGTGCAGACCGTGTTGCGCAGCGTGCAAACCAGGGTAAGCCCGTAGAACAACAAAACTAACCAGTTCGTACATTACTGGGTTCGCAAGGAGATTCCGCGTGATCCAGAAAATCATCGACGCTTACTGCCGGGCGCTGGGCTGGTTCATGGTCGCCAGCCTGGCGCTCATGGTGGTCATGGTGTTCGGCAACGTGGTCATGCGCTACGCCTTCAACTCGGGGCTCACGTTGTCCGAGGAGCTGTCGCGCTGGCTGTTCGTCTGGATGACCTTCATGGGGGCCGTGGTCGCACTGCACGAGCGCGCCCACCTGGGCACGGATGCGCTGGTCTCGCGCCTGCCGCGCGGCGGCCAGAAGCTGTGCCTGGCCACCAGCCTCTTGCTCATGCTGTACCTGTGCTGGCTGATGTTCGACGGCGCGTTGCAGCAGGTGAAGATCAACTGGGATTCCACCAGCGCCGTCATGGAAACCTCCATGGGCTACTTCTACGCCAGCGGCATGGTGTTCGCGGTGCTGGCCGCGCCCGTGCTGCTGCTGAACCTGTTCCGCCTGGCCGCCGGCCGGCTGTCCGACGAGGAGCTGGTCGGCATCCGTGAATCGGAAGAGGGTAACCCCAACGACTACATCCCGCGGGAGCAAGCCAAGTGACCATCGCCGTCTTCCTGGGCTCGCTGCTGGCCGCGCTGGCCATCGGCATGCCGATCTCGTTCGCGCTCCTGGCCTGCGGCGCCGCGCTGATGTGGCATCTGTCGATGTTCGACGCGCAGATCCTCGCGCAGAACGTGATCGAGGGCGCCAACAGCTTCCCGCTGCTGGCCGTGCCCTTCTTCATGCTGGCCGGCGAGATCATGAACACGGGCGGCCTGTCCAAGCGCATCGTGAACTTCGCGATGGCGCTCGTGGGCCATGTGCGCGGCGGCCTGGGCTACGTGACCATCGTCGCGGCCTGCCTGCTGTCGGCGCTGTCGG
>DATKFT010000550.1:0-7169 GCA_035544335.1 Pseudorhodoferax sp. | reverse complement strand
CCAGCACCGTCTGCGGCATGGGCACGATCTCGGAGACGACGGAGGACTGCTCCACGTCCTTGCCCAGATCCCAGGGGCGGCCCTTCTCGCGGGCCACGAGCTGCAGGTCGCGGCGCGTCATGTCCAGGCCGCAGGCGTAGCCATAGACGAGGCTGGGCGCATCGGCTTCGTGCACACGGAAGCCGGGCGCGCCGATGGCCAGCACGAGCTCCATCTCGTGCTGGTAGTCCTGGGTGCCTGGCGGGTAGGCCACGGTGGCGCCGGACTCGACCAGCGTGGACGGTGCCTTGGTGAAGTAGAACGGCACTTCGACCGACTTGTCGACCGGGCGGCCCATCTCGACGGCGTGCGCGTGGTAGTTGCGGCCGACGAAGAACAGGCGCTGGATTGGCAGGCGCTCGCTGCGGCCGCGCACGGGCAGGGAGTAGACGGGTGGTGGGTTCCAGAGGTAGCTGGTCATGGGGTGTCCTTGGAGGGTGGTGGGGAGGATGGGGAGGAGGGGAAAGGGGTGTGCGCCACGGCGTCAGAGCCTGGCCAGGGGCGTGGCCAGGTCGGCCAGGCGTTCGGCGTCCACCGGCTTGCGCTGTTCGATCAGGCGGCGCGCGAAGCGCAGATCGCGCGCGGCGTTGGGGCCGATCGCGGCCTGCACCACGTCGCCGGCCAGGTAGAACAGCACGAAGCTGCCGCTGGCCGGGTCGCCGCGCCGCACCACGCGGTGCGCAGGGGTGGGCACGCCGTAGATCTGCAGGTTCATGCCGTACTGGTCCGACCAGAACCAGGGCAGGGGCCGGTAGTCCACCGGCAGGCCCAGGGCCGAACGCGCGGCGGCGATGCCCTGCTCCTGTGCGTTCTGCCAGGACTCCAGCCGCAGGGCGCGGCCGGCCCAGGGGTTGTGCGCGACGGCCACGTCGCCTGCGGCCAGGATGTCGGGGTCGGAGCTGCGGCACTGCGCGTCGACCAGCACGCCGCCTTCGCAAGCCAGGCCTGCGGCGCGTGCCAGCGCGTCGTTGGGCACCAGGCCGACGCCCAGCACGATGGTGTCGCAGCGCAGGGCGCTGCCGTCGGCGAGCAGAACCTCGGAGCGGCCATCGGCCGCGCGCGCGAAGCCTTTGACGCCAGCACCCAGCAGCACGCGTGTGCCCTGGGCGCGGTGCAGTGCCAGCAGGTGCTCGGAGATCTCTGCCGGCACGGTGCGTTCGCACAGGCGGCCCTGGGTTTCCACGACGGCCACCTCGGCGCCCAGCTGGCGTGCCGTGGCCGCGACCTCCAGCCCGATCCATCCGCCGCCGACCACCACGACGCTGCGGCCCGGCCGCAGGGCCGGGGCCAGCGCCTGCGCGTCCTCGATGGTGCGCAGCGTGTGCAGCGGCACCTGCTCGGCGCCGGGCAGCGCGAGCCGGCGGGCGCTGCCCCCGGTGCACAGGAGCAGCTTGTCGTAGGGCAGCGCCTCGCCATCGGCCAGCAGCACCTGCCTGGCGGCGCGGTCGATGCGGTGCACCTGTGCGCCAGGCCGCCAGTCCAACGCCAGGGCCTCGAAGGCTTCGGGCTTCATGAGCCGCGTGGTCTCGGGCAAGGCCGCACCGCAGAGCACGGCCTTGGACAGGGGCGGGCGTTCGTGCGGCGGATGCGGCTCGTCGCCGATCAGCACGAGCCGGCCGCTGAAGCCTTCGCTGCGCAGCGTCTGCGCCGCCCAGCCACCGGCCTGGCCGGCACCGACGATCACGATCGTGCGCGGGGTGGCATCTGCATCTGAATCCGCAGGCGCATGCGGCCATGCGGCGGCCGCGACCTCGGGTCGCTCAGCGGTCATGGGGGCTCTCCTTGCGGGCGCTGGCTGCGCTCAGAAGCTGTGAATGAATCGATCGCGGCCACGACGGGGTGCGCCGGGCCGCAGGCGTAGGCGCAGGCCGCCGCCCGGGCTCGAGCCCGGGCAAGGCCTGCAACGCCCGCATGTGGCTTGGCGTGCCCCGGCCCGAAGGGCGAGGCCCTGGGCGCCACGATGGCGATGGCAACTGGCTTTCATCGGGCCTCGCGTGGTTGTGAGGGATTCGTTCACAGCTTCTGCTAGTCCAGGGCCAGCCAGACACGGCCGCCCTCGATCTTGACGGGGTAGCTGCGCAGTGCCTCGGTCACCGGCGCGCAGGTGGGTCGGCCCGAGCGCACGTCGAACCTGCCCTGGTGCAGCGGGCACTCGATCTCGTGGCCTTCCAGGAAGCCGTCGCACAGCCGCGCATGGCCATGGGTGCAGATGTTGTCGGTGGCGAAGACCTCGCCCGCCACGCCGTACAGCGCGATGTCGCGGCCCGCGACGGCCAGGCCGATCACGTCGTCCTGCGGCACCTCGTCCTGCGCGGCCGCGTCGATCCAATGGGTGTTCATCACGGCGCCTCAGAGGGGGTAGATCAGCGAGTTGGGGATCATCTCGCTGTCGTAGACGACCAGGCGCACGGCGAACTTCAGGCCCGCGGGCGTGCGCACGACCTCGTCGAGCGTGCGGCCGACATTGAACACGGTCGATTCCTTGGACAGGCGCGTGCGGAAGACGGCGTAGTTCGCTTCGCTGTGGATGCGGCCGTCGGCATCGACCTTGTGGACGAGCGGCGCACCGACCACATGGCGCTGGTAGTAGGGGTCGTGGAACAGCGTTTCGCGCACGCCGTAGACACGGTCCTTCAGCATGCCCTTGCTGTCGAAGGCCAGCGTGGCGAGCGGAAAACCCCGCTCGTGGTTCTCGCGCGGCTGCAGCTTGTAGACACAGTCGTCGGTGAAGAACTCGGGCCAGGCTTCCCAGTCGGCAGCGCCGAGGGCGGATGCGTAGCGCGCGTAGAGCTGCGTGAGTTCGTAGTAGGTCTCGGCGTTCATGCTCAGGCCTCCCGCGACGGGCAGCGTGCGGCGGCCGGTGCCGCCGGCTCGGCGCCGGGCGCCTCCATGACCTTGCGCCAGTACGCGTACATGCCCCGGATCAGCGTCTCGGTGACCATGTGGTCCGTGTCGCCGACCTCGCGCCCACCCAGTTCGGCCAGCGTGCGGTGCACGGGCTTGGTCTCGAAGCCCTCCTGCGACCACTCGATGACCTCGCCGTCGTCGGCCGACACGAAGCCGGCCGGGCCGAACAGGTTGGCCTGGCGCAGGCGGCGCTGCGTCATCTCCTCGGTGTCGTCCTCGAAGCCGAAGTGCGTCCACACGAAGTCGAAGGCGCCGTGGCCGTCGGGCTGGATGTGGCGCGTGGACACGCTGTTGACCTGCTGCTGGAAGATGACGCTGGGGAACACGGTCATCATCACGGCGGTAGGAACCGATGCCCCCACGTTCGGCACTGGCGTGTCCTCACGGCCCCCCGAGGGGGCGCGGCCCGGCGCCGGGCCGCCCCACCAGTCCTCGTGCACGATGTCGAGGAAGCGCGGGTCGTGCAGCTCCATGCCGGCCTTGAAGCTGGAGACCTGCGTGACATCGGCGGCCTTGCCGGCCGCGCCGCGCGTGGACACCATGGCCGCGTGGCGGTGCTGCGCATCCATGAGCAGCTGCGATTTGTTGTCGGCACGCCAGAGCCCGAAGGTGACGAACCAGGTGTGCAGCAGGCCGGGATGGTAGGGGTCCTTGATGTTCTCCTGCATGAGCTTCCAGTTGCCCGGAATGCGCTGGCGGTTGTAGCCCAGGATCCTGAGCTGGCGGCCGTCGAACAGCCGGTCGAAGTAGCCGAGGATCACGGGGCCGAGGAAGTCCTCCAGCGGCTCCACGCCATGGTCGAACGAGGCGAACACGACACCGCCGCGCGTGGCCACCTTGAGCTTGGTGAGGCCGTGGTCGGCCGGCTTGAAGTCGGCCGGCATGCCGCCGTTGACCTTGCCGTCCTGCTTGACGCCACGGCGGAACGGCACGCCCTGCAGGTCGCCGGACAGCGTGTAGTTCCACTGGTGGTAGGGGCAGGTCAGGCTCTCGCGGTTGCCGTGGCGTTCGCGGCAGAAGGCCATGCCGCGGTGCGCGCAGACATTCTCGACCACGTGGATGGAGCCGTCCTTGTCGCGCACCATCAGCACGGAGCGCTCGCCGACGACGGTGCGCTTGAAGTCGCCAGCCTTGGGGATCTCGGCTTCGAGGCCGACGTAGCACCAATGGCCGTTGTAGAAGAGCCGGTCCAGTTCCTTGCGGTACAGGGCCTCGTCGGTGTAGGCCTGGAACGGGATGCGGCTGGTGCCGTCCGTCTCCCAGCGGATCTGCTGCGGAAAGACGGTGACGGGGCATTCATGCATGGGCGTCTCCTGTCATGTCGTGGGGTCGTGCCATGCGCGCGGGCATGGTGCTGGTGGTGCAGTGGCGGGGGGCCGCGGGCTCTGCATGGACCCGGATCATTCGCGAGCCGCAAACATCAGTCAATGCAATGTCGATGATGTTCAATATCACCCATGTGAATGGTGATGCGTGGCAGGAGCCCGGTCGCAGGACGGCGTGAGCGGGGGCTGGCGCGTGCATGCGCTGCGAGCCGGCTGCTGCGCATCCGCCGTCGTGCAGGGCTGTCGCACGCCCGACTCGCCGCGATCTCCGGTTGGGCTGCCAGGACTGTGGTGGTCAGATGTCTTGCGCGCGGAGACGTCGTCATGCCCCGCGCACGCAGGCGCATGCGGAGCATCGGCGCTCCTCGGGCAGGCTTGGCGCCTGGTCGTGCACAGCGGAAGTTCGCCCGCAGTCGCTGCCACCGACGGGCGGCCCCGCGCGTGCGCCTGATCGCCACCGGCATCCATTGCAGACGCAGGACCGTTGTTTCGGTCCGGTCTGAAGTGGGGAGGAGGCGGCGCTGCGATGCGTCCAGGCGTCCTGGCGGCTGCAGCCGCGCGCTGCGGAGTGGGCGGAGCTGGCGGAGGAAGATGGCGCCGCCCAGCGCCGCGGGAACGTTCGCTAGCCGGCGCGGTCCCTGCGCTGTGCCAGGCTTCCTGTGCCGTGTCGATGGCGCGCTCCATTCCAGTGCGCGCGATCTCCGCAGCGATGCGGCGCGCGAACGGCACGCGAGCCCATGTGTGGGGCGCAGGAACCAGGGGCATCGCACGGCGCCGCGACCGACCCCGCGGACATGGGGCGTGACGCGAAAACCCCGGCCTGCGCGGAGCCCGGGCCACCGGTAGCGGCGGCTTTACAAGGTGTTGTCCGATGGAGCGGCGGCCCGCTGCAAGCTCACTCGATGTTCTGCACCTGAGCATCGATTTGACGCACAAGTTATTGATTCAAAACGAAAACTAGGAACTGGCAGAAGCCTTAACCCCACACATACCCCCACAATGTGTTGGTCTGTGCTGAGGCCGAGCGACACCTAGGGAAACGCACGTCTCACGCGCGCACGCCCAAACACTATATCAATCGAAAGCAATGGGATGGACGCCCCCACCCTCTTTGCTTTCAAGCGCTTACGCGCGGCTGCACGGGCCAGCGAGCCAAAGTAAGGCCATTCCACCACAGGGTGCCGTGGCGTGTGTCGCGTGCCATGGCGCCAAAGGGCAAGGCGCGGGTGCTTGCATTCCCGCGGCTGGCAGGCACAGGCCAGGCCTACCTGCAGGCTCAGCTGGAAGCTTTCGCTCCGGTGCCCGCAAGAACCCGGTGATGCAACTGATCGCGCAGAAGCTCGATGCCGCCCAGAGAACAGCCGTCATGGCCTACTACAGCCAGCTTCCTGCGCCGCCAACCTCCACGGCGAAGGCGCCGACGCCCGCTGATCCCGGTGGCTGGCTTGCCGCGCGAGGGCGATGGACCGGCGAACTGCCGGCCTGTGCGCAATGCCATGGTGCGGACGGCTCTGGCGGGGGGCAGTTCCCGCTGCCTTCGGGGTACACGGCCGCTCGTCAGACGCAACTACGCATGCAGGTTCCCACGGCGGTTTTGCGTCCCGCTGCCTTCTGGCCAGTCTCTCCTGACTCGTCACCGCGGCGTCCAGCTCGCACTCCAAACGATAGATCTGCGCGATGCGTCGCTACGCCTCGTCGGCGACCGCGCTCTTGCCACCGTCGCGCAGCAACTCGTCGTACTGCCTCCTCGCGTGCGCAAGATAGCCAGCAGTGATGCGCCCAAGTTGGGCCATCATCACTTTGCCATAAGCCGCGTGCTTGAGTGTAAGCAGTCAATTCGATGGACCGATGATCGAGTTCGGTGATGGTCGATGAAGCCATCAGGAAGGTGATCGACAGGGGCTGTCGAGCATCACGTCCTGTGCGCGGCTCACCCCCGCGTCACGGGCAGTCGGGGTGAATTCAACGCGCATCGGTCGCACGCGGCTGGCTCACAGCAATAAGCAAACTGCATGGAATGCTCGCAAGCAAGGACGAATCCACCGAGTGATTTCACCAGCGCGCCAGCGTGCTCTGTTCGCGATGACCGACGACGACCAGATCGGCACCCAACTCCTTCGCAAGCAGACCGATCTCCTGCGCTGGATCTCCAGATCGCAAATGCGCCTCGACCTGCAGTCCGCTGCGACGCAGCTGCTCGGCACCCTCATCCAGGACGCGGCGCACGCCGGCCTGATAGTCCATGAAAAGCTCGGAGGGCGCCGCCGCCTCCGCCAGCATGAAGCCCACGTTGGTCTCCACCACAGCCAGCAAGTAAACCCGAGCGCCGCATGCGGCCGCGAAGTCGGCTCCCTGACGGGCCGCCTCCTGACCGGATCGGCTTCCACTGTAGGCCAACAAGGCAGTGGTATACATCCAAGGCCTCCGTGCACGTCGACGGCGAGGTAAGGCGGGCACAGTCCTGCGATCCGCCACGCGAAGTTCGATAGCTAGCTATCGGTTTGTGCCCTAGAATATTTCAATTCGGCAACGCGCGCAAGGGCATGGCAATGACGAAATCAGCGGATCTGCGGGAACAGTTCGGCCTTAGGCTTGGAAAGATCGCCCGGCTCTGGCGGGCCCGGATTGACCAACATCTCGAGCCTTTTGGTTTGACTGAGGCGCGATGGAGAACGCTGCTCTATCTTTCTCATGCGAGGCGGGATGTGCGTCAGACAGATCTCGCGTTCGCCTTAGGCGTGCGGGGCCCCACCCTG
The DNA here is from genome assembly GCA_035544335.1 of Pseudorhodoferax sp. GTDB lineage: Bacteria > Pseudomonadota > Gammaproteobacteria > Burkholderiales > Burkholderiaceae_C > Pseudorhodoferax. The sequence goes on along the minus strand of DATKFT010000550.1, from coordinate 142 downwards.
GTTCGGGTGTTGGATCGTCTTGAATCAGAGAGCTTGATCGAGCGACGCAGTACCAAAGACGACCTGCGGGTCAAGACCGTGCATCTGGGTCTTGGGGCGAAGCCTGTGCTTAAGCAGATCAAGAAGGTCGCCGAAGAGGTGC
>DATKFT010000549.1:0-9289 GCA_035544335.1 Pseudorhodoferax sp. | reverse complement strand
GGCCAAGCAGAACGACCAGTTCGCCGAGGCCATGGGCAAGTACGCCACCGACAAGGGCTACAAGCGCGTGATCGCGATGACGCCCAACTACCAGGCCGGCAAGGACTACGTGAGCGGGTTCAAGCGCCAGTACAAGACGCCGCTGACCGACGAGATCTACACGCCGCTCACGCAGCTGGACTTCTCGGCCGAGCTCTCGCGCATCGCGGCCGAGAAGCCCGACGCGGTCTACGCCTTCTACCCCGGCGGCCTGGGCGTGGCCTTCGTGCGGGCCTACCAGCAGGCCGGCCTGACCGCCAAGATCCCGCTGCTGACGGTCTCCACGGCCGACGGCACCACGCTGCCCGCACTCAAGGACAGCGCGCTGGGCGTGATGTCGGCCTCGGCCTGGGGCCCGGACCTGCCCGTGCCGGCCAACCAGAAGTTCGTGGCCGACTTCGAGGCCAAGTACAAGCGCACGCCGTCCGAATACGCCGCGCAGTCCTACGACGCCGCGCTCCTGATCGACTCGGCCCTGCGCAAGACCAAGGGCAACACCGAGCGCGCCGCGCTGCAGACCGCGCTCAAGGCCGCCGACTTCAAGTCCGTGCGCGGCAACTTCAGCTTCGGCACCAACAACTTCCCGGTGCAGGACTTCTACGTGTTCGAGGTGGCCAAGGACGCCAAGGGCAACGCCAACCTCAAGACGGTCAGCAAGCAGCTCACGGCGCACAAGGACGCCTATGTCCAGGACTGCCCGTTGAAATGAAACCACCCCGTTTGAATGGCTCACTGCGTGTAGCCATTCCATCCCCCTCTAGGGGCGCCGCCAGCGGCCGGGCAAGCCCGGGCCAAAGCGTCTGCTGGCATGGCCTGCTCCGCGGCCTCTCGAGCAGTTGCTCGCGAGCCGGTTGCATGCCCTGCGGGTGGCGCGCCAGCGCAATGGACAACTGAAATGGGCTCCATTTGATCTGGAGCCTGTTCTTCTCCCAGCTGCTGAACGGGGTGCAGCTCGGGATGCTGCTGTTCCTGCTGTCGGCCGGCCTCACGCTGGTGTTCGGCATCATGAACTTCATCAACCTGGCGCACGGCTCGTTCTACATGCTGGGCGCCTACTTCGCGGCGGCCGCGCTCGCGCGCACGGACTCCTTCCTGCTCGCGGGCCTGGCCGGCATCGGTGGCGCCATGCTGCTCGCCTTCGCGATCGAGCGGCTGGCGCTGCGCCGGCTCTACACGCGCGACCACCTGGACCAGGTGCTGGCCACGCTGGGCCTCATCATGTTCTTCAACGAGACCGTGCGCATGGTCTGGGGTTCGCAGCCCGTGTTCACGGCGCAGCCGGGCTGGCTCAACGGCTCGCTGCAGTTCGGTGACTTCAGCTACCCGGCCTACCGGCTCATGATCATCGTGGCCGGCCTGCTCGTGGCCGCCGGCATCTATGTGCTGATCCACAGGACGCGCGTGGGCATGCTGGTGCGCGCGAGCTCCACGCACCCCGACACCGTGGCCGCGCTGGGCGTCAATGCGCGGCTGCCCAACACGCTGCTGTTCTCGGTCGGCGCGGGCCTGGCGGCGCTGGCGGGCTGGCTGGTTGGCCCCATCGTCTCGGTGCAGTCGGGCATGGGCGACAACGTGCTGATCCTCGCGCTCGTGGTCATCGTGATCGGCGGCATCGGCTCCATCCGCGGCGCCTTCTACGCGGCGCTGCTCGTGGGCCTGGTCGACACCATGGGCCGCGCCTACATGCCGCAGATCACGCGCCAGTTCTTCGAGCGCAGCGTGGCCGATGCGGCCGGTCCCGCGCTGGCCTCCATGCTGATCTATCTGTTCATGGCACTGATCCTCGCGGTCAAGCCGGCGGGCCTGTTCCCGGTGCGGCGTTGACGATGCTCCCGGAATCCCTCTCGTGGCGCTCGCCACGCGCCTGGCTGGCCGGCGCCATCGTGCTGGCGATGCTGCTCGTGCCGCTCTTCGCGCAATGGGCCGGCTCCAGCTTCTACCTGAGCTTTGCCACGCGCATCGTGGTGTTCGCGATCGCGGCCAGCGGGCTCAACCTGGTGCTGGGCTATGGCGGCCTCGTGAGCCTGGGCCATGCGCTGTACGTGGGCCTGGGCGCCTACGTGGTCGGCATCGCGGCCTTCCACGGGCTCACGAACGGCTGGGCCCAGCTGGCCATCGCACTCGCGCTGGCGGGCGGCGTGGCCGCGGTCACGGGCCTGGTGTCGCTGCGCACGCGCGGCATCGGCTTCATCATGATCACGCTGGCCTTCGGCCAGATGTTCTATTTCCTGGCCGTGAGCCTCAAGCAGTACGGCGGCGACGACGGCCTGCCGCTCGATACGCGCAGCCAGCTCGCGCCGCTGCCCGCGCTGGAGGGCAAGCTCGCGCTGTACTACCTCGCGCTGGGCCTGCTGTTCATCGTGATGTACCTGGTCTGGCGCGCCGTGCACGGGCGCTTTGGCATGGTGCTGCGCGGCTTTCACGCCAACGAGCGGCGCATGCTGGCCGCGGGCTTTCCGCGGCTGCGCTACCAGCTCACGGCCTACGTGGTCTCGGCCCTGGTCTGCACGGTGGCCGGTTTTCTGCAGGGCAACCTCACGGCCTTCGCATCGCCCTCCTACTTGTCCTGGCAGGCCTCGGGCGAGTTGATCCTGATCGTGGTGCTGGGCGGCATGGGCACGGTCATGGGGCCGCTGGTCGGTGCTGTCGTGCTGCTGATCCTGGAAGAGGCGCTGTCGGGCTGGACCCAGCACTGGATGGCCATCCTGGGGCCGCTGATCCTGCTCGTCGCGCTCGTGTCGCGGCGCGGCATCTGGGGCGTGGTGCTGCAGTGGGAGAAGCGGCGATGAGCGGCCCATTGCTGCACGTCGAAGGCCTGGTCAAGCGCTTCGGCGGCCTGCTGGCCACCGACCAGCTGCAGCTGACGCTGGCCCCGGGCGAGACGCACGCGCTGATCGGCCCCAACGGCGCGGGCAAGACCACGGCCATGGGCCAGCTGACCGGCGAGCTGCTGCCCGACGCGGGCCGCGTGCTCTACGACGGCCAGGACATCACGCGCTGGCCCACGCCGCAGCGCGCGCTGGCCGGCATCGCGCGCAGCTACCAGATCACGCAGCTGCTGCAGGGCTTCTCGGTGCTCGAAAACGTGATGCTCATGGTGCAGGCGCGCAGCGGCCCGTCCTTCGGCGCCTGGACGCCCGTGCACCGCCAGCGCGCGCTGACCGCGCCCGCGCTCGAAGCGCTGGCACAAGCCGGCCTGGCCGAGCGCGCGCACGACGACGTGATGGCCCTGGCCCATGGCGAGCACCGCCAGCTCGAACTGGCCATGGCCCTGGCCATGCAGCCGCGCCTGTTGCTGCTGGACGAGCCGCTGGCCGGCATGAGCCAGGGCGAGTCGGCGCGCATGGTCGCGTTGCTGCAAGGCCTCAAGGGCCGCTACACCATGCTGCTCGTGGAGCACGACATGCAGGCCGTGTTCAGCCTCGCGGACCGCGTGAGCGTGCTGGTCTATGGCCGCGCGATCGCCTGCGGCACGCCGGGCGAGGTGCAGGCCGACCCGGCCGTGCGTGCCGCCTACCTGGGCGAGGAATAGCACCATGGCCCTGCTCGAACTCCAAGGCCTGCAGGCCGGCTACGGTGCCAGCCGCGTGCTGCACGGCGTCGACCTCGCCGTCGGCGACGGCCACATCGTCACGCTGCTGGGCAAGAACGGCATGGGCAAGACCACCACGCTCAAGTGCGCGATGGGCCTGTTGCCCACGCAGGCCGGCAGCCTGCGCTTCGCCGGCCGCGACACCGCGCGCATGGCCGCCTTCGAGGTCGCGCGCCTGGGCCTGGGCTGGGTGCCCGAGGGGCGCCAGGTCTTTCCCACGCTCACGGTGCAGGAGAACCTCGTGGCCACGGCCGCCAACCGCCATGGCGCGGCCCAGCCCTTCAGCTTGCAGCGCGTCTACGACTTCTTCCCGCGGCTGGCCGAGCGCGCGGGCAACCTGGGCAACCAGCTCTCGGGCGGCGAGCAGCAGATGCTGGCGATCGGCCGCGCGCTGATGACCAACCCGCGCCTCTTGATCCTGGACGAGGCCACCGAAGGCCTGGCCCCGCTGGTGCGCGCCGAGATCTGGCGCGTGCTGGGCGCGCTGCGCGCCACCGGCATGGCCATGCTGATCGTGGACAAGAACCTGGGGCCGCTGCTGGAACTGGCCGACCACCATGTGGTGCTCGAGAAAGGCCGCGTGGTCTGGCAGGGCGACGGCAGCGCACTGCGTGCGCAGCAGCAGCTGGTCCAGCAGTACCTGGGCGTCTGATCGGCTACAACACGCGCTGTCGACCATCCCATCCAAACGCCCCGTCCAAGTGCCCGCGACGACCACCGCCGCGGGCGCCCGCCTCGCCCATGACCGTTCCCCTCGCTGCCGCCACGGACGCCCCCACCCAACAGGACGCCATCTACGCCCAGCTGCGGCAGTGGGTCACGGTCGGCCATTTCCAGCCCGGCGAGCGGCTCAAGATCCGCCAGCTGGCCGAACGCCTGGGCTGCGGCCTCATGCCCGTGCGCGCGGCGCTGCTGCGCCTGGCCGCCGAGGGCGCGCTGCAGAACGTGCCGCACGCGGGCGTGGTCGTGCCGCGGCCCTCGCCGGCCGAGTTCGACGACCTCGCGCAGATGCGCATGCTGCTCGAAGGCGAGGCCGCCGAGCGCGGCGCGCTGCGCCTGGACGAGCCCGCGCGCGCGGCGCTGGCCGCGCTGGGCGCGGCCATGCTGGAGGCGCTGGCCCAGGGCGACGCCGAGGCCTACCTCGCGGCCAGCGGCGACTTCCATGTGCAGCTGTACCGCGCCGCGGGCTCGCCGCTGCTGTTCACGCTGATCGACACGCTGTGGCTCAAGGCCGGCCCGGTGGCCAGCGGCCTGCTGCAGGCGCCCGAGGCGGCCGCGGCCCTGCGCGATGCGCATGCGGCCACGCTGGCCGCGCTCGCGCGGCACGAGCCCGTGGACGTGCGGCTGGCGATCGAGCGCGAGCTGTTCATCGCGGGCCAGTTCATCCGGCGGCGCCTGCGCGCGGCGCGGCGCTGAGACGCTGCCCGACAATGCCGCCCTTGCGCACCCCGCACCCCACCCAAGGAGTTCCCCCGTGGACACTGACACCCTCGAAGCCGCGCAGCTGCAGGTGCGCCGTGCGGCCCGCGCGCTGGGCCGCCATGGCCTGCTGCACGCCTACGGCCATTGCAGCATGCGGCTGGACGACCAGCACTTCCTGGTCTGCGCGGGCCAGCCGCCCGGCAGCATCGGCTTCGGCGTGCCGGGCACCATCGTGCCGCTGGACGGCGACTTCCCCGACACCCTGCTCGGCGAGGTGCGCATCCACCGCGAGATCTACCGCCAGCGCCCGGCCGTGGGCGGCGTGGTGCGCGCGATGCCGCCCAGGACCATGTCGCTGTCCACGCTGCGCCGCACGCCGCGCGTGCTGCACGGCATGGGCAGCTACTTCCATCCCGGCACGCCGCTGTGGGACGACGTGCAGCTGCTGCGCTCGGACGCACAGGCCGAGGCGCTGGTCGCGCAGATGGGCGCGGCGCCGGCCATCGTGATGCGCGGCAACGGCGTGGTCGTGGCCGGCCCCAGCCTGCCCGAGGCCGTGGTGCTGACCTGGTACCTCGAAGACGCGGCCCGCATCGACCTGGACTGCATGGCCGCGGGCGGCCAGGCCGTGGAGCTGACGGCCGACGAGGCGGGCCGGCGGGCCACGCGCGCGGGCCGCATCTTCGAGCGCATGTGGGACCACCTGTGCCACGGGGACGCCGAGGTATGAGCGCCACGACACAACAGCCGGTGGCCGTGCTCGGCGCCGGCACCATCGGCGCCGCCTGGGCCGCCTTCTTCGCGCTGGCCGGCCTGCCCGTGCGCGTGGCCGACCCCGCGCCCGACGCCCAGCAGCGCCTGGACGCGATGCTGGCGCGCGCACGCCCGGCCATGCAGGCGCTGGGCATGCTGTCCGACCAGGCCACCCTGCCCCGGTTGTGCGCGAGCATCGAGGAGGCCGTGGCCGGCGTGGCCGCCATCCAGGAGGCGCTGCCCGAGCAGCTGGCACTCAAGCACGCGGCCTACCGCGCCGTGGAGTCGGCCGCGCCGGCCGACGCGCTGCTGATGTCCAGCTCCTCGGGTCTCCTGCCCACGCTGCTGCAGCAGGGCATGGCGCATCCCGAGCGGCTGCTGATCGCCCACCCCTGCAACCCGGCCTACCTGATGCCGCTCGTGGAACTGGTCGGTGGCCAGGCCACGAGCGCCGCCACCATGGACCGGGCCGAGGCCTTCTACCGCGCTCTGGGCAAGCAGACCGTGCGGCTGCAGCGCGAGGCCACGGGCCACCTCGTGAACCGGCTGCAGGCTGCGCTGTGGCGCGAGGCCGTGCACCTGGTTGCCGAAGGCCATGCCACGGTGGCCGACGTGGACCGCGCCGTGACCGAGGGCCTGGGCGCGCGCTGGACGGTCTGCGGCCCGCACGCGATCTTCCATCTCTCGGGCGGCGCCCAGGGCATGGCCGGCTTCCTGGACCGGCTGGGCCCGGCCGTGGAGAGCTGGTGGGCCGACCTGGGCCAGCCGACGCTGGACGCGGCCACGCGCGCCAAGCTCATCGCGCAGATGCAGGACGCCGCCCAGGGCCGCAGCACCGAGGCCATGGCGCAGGCGCGCGACGAACACATGCTGCGCGTGATGCGGCTGCTGGCCGACATGGCGGGCAGCCCGGCCACGCCGCCCGGCGGCTGAGAGCGTTCAGAAATCGAACTGCGCGCCGAGCTTGACCGTGCGCGGCGCACCCTGCGTGAGGTAGCCGGCCGAGGCCTGCCAGTAGGCCTTGTTCGCGAGGTTGTCCACGTTCAGCCGCCAGGTGCTGCGCGTGCCGCCGAGCCGCGTCGTGTAGCGCAGCCCGGCATCGAGCAGCGCATAGGCGGGCAGCAGCACCGTGGCGGCCGCATCGACCGGCCGGGCACCGTAGTGCTGCACGCCAGCGCTGAGCACCCAGTCCGCCGCGACGCGGTACTCCGTGTAGGCCGCGAGCTGGCGGCGCGGCGCGCCTTGCACGCGGCGGCCCTGCAGGCCGTTGTCCGCCTCGGTGTTCTTGGCGTCGAGGAACAGCGCGCTCGCACCCAGCATCCACGCCGGCTGCACCCTGGCCTTGGCCGACAGCTCCAGGCCGTCGTAGCGGGCCCGGCCTTCCTGGGAGAACCGGTTGCTGGCGTCCGTGAACGCCAGGCCGCGTTCGATGCGGAACAACGCGGCGCTGGCCGACCACTGCGCCTGCTGGGCCTTCACGCCCAGCTCCAGCTGCTTGCTGCGCAGCGGTGGGAAGACTTCGTGCGCGTTGGCCGCGGTCACGGGCGCGGTCGCGCCCTGCTCGAGCGACTCGGTGTAGCTCACATAGGTGGACAGCCAGGAGCTCGGCTTGTGGATCGCGGCCAGCGTGGGCGTCGTGGCCGCGCGGTCGTAACCGTTGAGGCTGTCCTTCACGCTGCTGCGCCGCAACCCCAGCACCAGGTCCCAGTGCTCGCCCAGGTGCAGCGTGTCGGAGGCGAACCAGGCGCGCTGCACCACGTCGCTGCCCAGCGTGTCCGCCGGGCCGGGCGTGAGGCCGGGGTTGCCGAAGTCGCCCGGGTGCGCGAGCACACCGCTGCCCAGCACGGCATAGCCGGAGACGCTGGAATAGTACGAGCGCTTGGCATTGCGCGCGCTGCCGAATGCCAGGCTGTGCGCGACCGGTCCGGTGTTGATCCGGCCCGTGACCAGGGCCTGCAGGTCCTGCGTTCGGAAGTTGTCCGTGCCCGTGTACAGCTCCTCGGTGTAGGCGCCGGCCGCGTTGGCATAGATGCTGCCGTTGGCGTAGATGCGGTCCATCGTGGAGCCCCGGTACGACAGGCGCGCGTTCCAGTCGGGCGCGAAGGCCCAGTCCACGGCCGAGCCCCAGACCCGCCCGCGCGTCTCGTACTGCGTGAAGGGCGAGTAGATGCGCCGGCTGCCCGGGATCGCGGCCGGCGGCGGCGCTGCCGTGAAGTCGCCCAGTCCGCCGCTGGCGTTGGGGAACAGGCCCCAGCTGGTCGAGCCGTCCAGCCTGCGGTTCATCGCGAGCAGGTCCGCGCTCCAGACCAGGCCGGGCGCGATGCGCCAGTCCAGCGCCAGCGAGGCGGACTGGCGGTCGATGCGCCCGCCGTGCCTCACATAGGTGTCGCCGCCCTCGCCGACCAGGTTGGCGCGGTAGCCGAAGCGCGCGTCCTCGCCGAAACGGCCCCCCAGGTCCACGGCCGCCAGCGCCGTGCCGCTGCCCGTCACCGAGGCCAGGATGCTGCGCGTGGGCGCATCGGTGGGCCGCTTGGTGACGAAGTTCACGATGCCGCCGGGCTGCGCGAAGCCGTACAGGAAACCGCCCGCGCCCTTGAGCACCTGCAGCTCCTCGAAATGCTCCAGCGGCAGGTCGCTGCTCCAGCTGAACACGTTGAGCCCGTCGATCTTGCGCCCGTCCAGCAGGTCCAGGCCGATGCCGCGCATGGCGACCTGCGAGGACAGGCCGCCGATCGCATTGGTCGTGGGCGTCACCGAGGCGTCGTTGCGCAGCGCCTCCACGAGCGAGGCCGACTGCTGGTTGGCGAGGAGCTCGCGCGGCACCACCTCGATGCTGAACGGCGTGTCCTGCAGTGCCACCTCGCCGAGCACGCCGGCGCTGGCGGTCTCGGCGCGGTAGGCCTGCTGCGCCGAGCCCGGGGCGTCGCGCGCGCCGACCACGGTCACCGCCGGCAGCGCGACGCCCTGGTCGCCCGCTGGCTGGACCACGATGGCCTGGCCTTGCGGCACGGCCACCAGGCCGCTGCCGGCCAGCAGCCGGTCCAGCGCCTGCAGCGGCGTGAGCCGGCCCGCCACGGCCGGTGCGGTCCTGCCCGCCACGAGCGCCGGCGCAAACAGCAGCTGCAGCCCGGCCTGGCGCGCCAGCTCGTTGAGCGCGGCGCCCAGCGGCTGCGCCGCGATGGCCAGCGGCAGCGCGGCCGAAGTTGCCTGGGGCGCCTGGGCGTGGACGCCATGGTGGAAGCTCGCCGCCAGTGCGGCCGCCAGGGCCAGTGGTGCGAGGACGGAACGCGGTTGCCGCATGGATGCTTCTCCGGAAAAGGTCGTGACAGGAAATCGCCTTCCGTGGAGTCGCACGGCGCGGCCAAACCCTCAGGTCCCGGCGGAAAATTTCCTGTTCAGCGCTGGCGCACGATCTCCGTGACGCCGCCATGCCGCTCCAGCCGCACCGGCAGCAGATGCGGCAGCGCCTGTGCGAAGACACCG
>DATKFT010000548.1:0-3077 GCA_035544335.1 Pseudorhodoferax sp. | reverse complement strand
CCACGGCACAGGACAGCACTAGGGAAATCACCCGTGTTGGAACGGATTGCCGGGCTCGGTAACCTCGGGCATCGCCACAGGCCCGCCCGCAATGACACGCTCTCCATACAGCACAAGACACACCCGGCCCGCCCTGCCCACCCTGGGCGCCGCACTGGCCTGTACGCTGCACGCGCTGCACGCGCTACCCGCCCACGCGGCAAACGCAGCGCAGGACTCCAGCGAGGCCCTGCTCGCCCCCGTGGTCATCACGGCCAGCCAGCCCGGCGCCGGCCCCGACCTGTGGCGCGCCACCGCCGCCATCGACAGCGTGGACGGCACGGTGCTGCGCGAGGGGCAGATGCAGGTCAACCTGTCCGAAAGCCTGGCGCGCGTGCCGGGCCTGGTGGTGCTGAACCGCCAGAACTTCGCCCAGGACCTGCAGATCTCGGTGCGCGGCTTCGGTGCGCGCTCCACCTTTGGCGTGCGCGGCCTGCGCCTGTACGTGGACGGCATCCCGGCCGGCGCGCCCGATGGCCAGGGCCAGGCCGCCAACTTCACGCTGGGCAACGCCGCGCGCCTGGACGTGGTGCGCGGCCCGGCCGCCGTGCTCTATGGCAACAGCGCAGGCGGTGCGCTGCTGCTTTACACCGAAGACGGCGAGGAACCCGGCCTGTGGCGCAGCGGCATGGCCGTGGGGCCGGACGGGCTGTGGCGCCTGTCCACCCAGCTGCGCGGCACGATCGGGGGCGGAAAGCCGGACCAGGCGGATGGCGGCTCCGCCCCATGGCGCTATGCCATCCACATCGAGCGCTTCGCCACCGACGGCATGCGCCCCCAGTCGGCCGCCGACCGCAGCACGGCCCACATGAAGCTGTCACGCAAGCAGGGCGACGACCAGTGGCTGCTGCAGTACCAGGAGCAGCGCGCCAGCGCCCAGGACCCGCTGGGCCTGACACGCGCCGAGTTCGAGGCCGACCCCGGCCAGACCACGGCCAGCGCGCTGCGCTTCAATACGCGCAAAAGCGTGCGCCAGCGCCAGCTGGGCGCCGCCTGGCAGCACCAGTTCGGCGCGGGCCAGCGCCTGGAGCTCATGGCCTATGCGGGTACGCGCTCCGTGCTGCAGTACCAGTCCATTCCCGTGGCCACGCAGGCGCCGCCCTCGCATTCAGGCGGCGTGATCGACCTGGACCGCGACTACGCGGGCATGAACCTGCGCTGGCGCAGCACCCATGAGGATGTGGCCGGCGGCCGGCTGGACTGGTCGGCAGGCCTGGCCTACGACTGGCAGGGCGAGACCCGGCGCGGCTACGAGAACTTCATCGGCAGCCAGCTCGGCGTGCAGGGCCGGCTGCGCCGCGACGAACGCAACCAGGCGCGCTCCGCCGACCCCTATCTGCAGGCCGAGTGGAGCACGCAGAGCCTGGCCCTGAGCGCCGGCCTGCGCCAGGCGCGCGTGCGCTACCGGTCCGAGGACCACTACATAGTCGCCGGCAATGGCGACGACAGCGGCAGCATGGCCTGGCGCGGCTGGCTGCCCTCGCTGGGCCTGCGCGTGAACCTGCTGCCGGAGCTGGTGGCCCACGCATCGGTGGGCCGGGGCATGGAAACGCCCACGCTCAACGAAGTGGCCTACCGGCCCGGTGGCCAAAATGGCATGAACAGCGGCCTGAACACCGGCCTGGCCGCCAGCGCCCACAACACCGTCGAGGTCGGCCTGCGCGGGCGCCACGGCAACGCGGGCTGGAACCTCACGCTGTTCGAGACCCATACCCAGCGCGAACTCACCGTACTGTCCAACACGGGTGGGCGCGCCACCTACCAGAACGCAGGCCGCACGCTGCGCCGGGGGCTGGAATTCTCGGGCAATGCCCAATGGGGGCCGCTCACGGCCAGCACCGCCCTGACCCTGCTGCAGGCCCGCTACCGCGACAGCTTCCTGACCTGCGAGGCCACGCCCTGCACCACGCCCACCGCCCCGGTGGATGCCGGCGCGCGCCTGGCCGGCACCGCGCCGCGCCGCCTGTGGAGCGAGCTGGCCTGGCAGCTGTCGCCGCAATGGACCTGGACCGTGGACATGCTGCACAGCGGCCCCGTGGCCGTGAACGACCGCAACGCCGACCGCGCGACCGGCTACACCGTCTGGGGCTCCAGCCTGCGCTGGTCGCGGCAATGGCAGCAGTGGAGCGCCCAGACCTTTGTGCGGCTGGACAACCTGTTCGACCGGCGCTTTGCAGGGTCGGTCATCGTCAACGAGGGCAACCAGCGGTACTTCGAGCCGGGTGCCGGACGCGGGCTGTCGGCCGGGGTGACGGTCAGCCGGACGTTCTGAGCTGTTCCACGGCGGTACAGATCCGCCCCCGGGTAAATCCGAATGTTGTGACCCGAGGTCGCTTTTTTTATCGTCTCCCCCATGGTGCCCTTGCCCCCAGCGCCATGCACGCAAAAACAAACCACACAGGAGACGAGACAACATGAAGACCCACGTGCTTTCCTCCACGCTGCTGGCCGCCGGCCTGGCACTGGCCCTTCCCGGCGCCACGCTGGCACAGGCCGGCCTGCCAAGCAAAGGCTCGCCCGAGCACATACGCGCCGTCACCTCGCGCATCGACTCGCAGAGCATCCGCGACAACGCACGCAGCTCCAAGGACTGGCCCAGCTACGGCATGGACTACAGCGAGACGCGCTTTTCCAAACTCAGGCAGCTGGACACGGCCAATGTGAAGCGGCTGGGCCTGGTCTGGTCGTATGACCTGGAATCCACGCGCGGCGTGGAGTCCACGCCCGTGGTGGTCGATGGAATCATGTACGTCACGGCGAGCTGGAGCGTGGTGCATGCGGTGGACGTGCGCACCGGCAAGCGCCTGTGGAGCTACGACCCCGGCGTGGACCGTGCCAACGGCTTCAAGGGCTGCTGCGACGTGGTCAACCGCGGCGTGGCGGTCTACAAGGGCAAGGTGTATGTGGGCGCCTTCGATGGCCGCCTGGTGGCGCTGGACGCGGCCACGGGCCAGAAGGTCTGGGAGCAGGACACCATCATCGACCGCGCCTACTCGTACACCATCACGGGCGCGCCGCGCGTCATCAAGGGCAAGGTG
>DATKFT010000547.1:0-4554 GCA_035544335.1 Pseudorhodoferax sp. | reverse complement strand
GAGGATGCGGATCTGCCGGCTGATCGCGCCCTGGGTCAGGAACAGCTCGGCCGCGGCCAGCGTGAACGAGTTGTTGCGGGCCGCGGCCTCGAAGGCGCGCAAGGCCACCGCCGGCGGCATGGTGCGCTGGTTCATGGATGCCGCATGCGTGAGTTTTTCGAATGCATGGAGAACGATCTTATCGTTTGTCGCCAGCGGCGATGGCTCAGTACTATCCCTCTCATGGCACGCTGGTTTCGGGACGATCCAGCGCCGGCGCCATGCGTTCATAGATTACTTTTCTGAAGGAAGACAATGGCAAGCATCGTGATCGGAATCGGCTCCTCCCACAGCCCCACGCTGTTGATGGAGCCCAGCGCATGGCTGGCCCGCGCGGGCCACGACGACGTGAAGGTCCATGCGCTGCACGACCTGGACGGGCGCCGGCTGAGCTACGAGGAACTGCTGGCGAAGACGCCGCCCGGCATGGCCGAGCAGATCGCGATGGATGTGCTGGAGGCCCGCCATGCGCAGAACCAGGCCGCCATCGTCGAGGTGCGCCGGCGGCTGCACGCGGCCCGGCCCGACGTGGTGCTGGTCATCGGCGACGACCACAAGGAGGTCTTCCTGGAGGACAACATGCCCGCGCTGTCGGTCTACTGGGGCGAGACCATTCCGTACAAGCCCCAGGGCATGATGAAGTGGAAGTACGACCCCAACCTGCAGGCCGACTCCTGGTACCCGCAGCAGGAGCGCGACTTCCCGGTCGCCAGCGGCCCGGCGCTGCAGCTCATCGGCGACCTCATGCGCCAGGACTTCGACGTGGCGCACTCCAAGTACTACCGGCCCGGCCAGGGCATGAGCCATTCGTTCGGCTACGTGTACTTCAAGCTCATGGGCGAGCAGGTGCTGCCCATCGTGCCGGTCAGCATCAACACCTACTACCCGCCGAACCAGATCTCGCCGCGCCGCGCCTACCAGCTCGGCCGCGCGCTGCGGGAATCCATCGCGTCCTGGCCGGCCGAGCTGCGCGTGGCCGTGGTCGCCACGGGCGGGCTCAGCCACTTCGTCGTCGACGAGCAGTTCGACCGCGAGTTCCTCGCGCTGATGGGGCGCAGCGACCCCGAGGGCCATGCGAAGCTGCCGCTGGAAAAGCTGCAGTCGGGCAACTCGGAGTTCCGCTGCTGGTCCGCGCTGGCCGGCGCCGTCGAGGGCATGGCCATGGACCTCATCGACTACGTGCCCTGCTACCGCAGCCCCGCGGGCACCGGCTGCGCGATGGCCTTCGCGAGCTGGGGCTGAGCGGGCACGGGGAGGCCGCATGCCTGTCACCACCCACGGCGACGCCGATCTCTACTACGAAGTCCACGGGCCGGCGCAGGCGCGCTGCACGGTGGTGCTGCTGCACGGCGTGGGCGGCAACCACGCCAGCTGGTACCACCAGCTCGCGGCCTGGCGCGAGCGCTTTCGGCTCATCGTTCCGGACGCGCGCGGCTTTGGCAATTCCAGCGATCCGCAGGGGCTGGGCCGCGATGGCTTCCTGTCCGACCTGGAATGCGTGCTCGAGGCCGAGCAGGTCGAGCGCTGCGTGCTGGTCGGCCAGTCCATGGGCGGGGGCACGGCGATCGACTATGCGTGCAAGCACCCCGATCGCGTGGCGGCGCTGGTGCTGGCCGACACCTTGTTCGGCATCGCGCTGCCGCCCGGCCTGGATGCCGAGATGGCCGCGGTCGCGCAGCGCACGGCCGGCTATTCGCAGCAGGAGCGCGTGCTGGGCAGCAGCTTTCGGGCGCGCAACCCGGCGGCCTCCCTGCTGTACACGGCGCTGGCCAGCTTCAACAGCGTCAACGTGCGCACGCTGCAGGGCCGCCAGCGCGAGCACGGCCTGCAGGCGCTGGCCGCGCTGGCCCTGCCCATCCTGTTCCTGGTCGGCCAGGAGGACCTGCTGTTCCCGCCGGACCTCGTGCGCCGCGTGCACGAGGGCGTGGCCGGCTCGCGCTTCGTCGAGCTGCCCAAGACCGGGCACTCCGCGTACTTCGAGGCGCCCGAGGCCTTCAACCGGGCCGTGGAGTACTGGCTCGAAGGGGTGGCCGCGGTCTGAGCCCTATTCGACCGAGATGCCCTGTGTCTTGATCAGGGTCTCGAGCTGCTGGCCCTCGCGCTGCAGCAGCGCGCGGAACTCGGCCTGCTCCATGGCCACGGGCTCGGCACCCAGGTCGCCATAGCGCTTGGCCAGCGCGGGCTGGGCCAGCGCGCGGGCCAGCTCCTTGTTCATGCGCGCGAGGATCTCGGGCGGCGTGCCCTTGGGCGCCCACAGGCCGAACCAGATGTCCAGGTCGGCGCCCGCCACGCCCTGCTCGCCCACGGTGGGCACGTCGGGAAAGAAGGGCGAGCGCTTGGCGCTGACCACGCCCAGCAGCTTGACCTTGCCCGTGCGGATGTGCGGGAACGCGATGCCGGGGTCGCACACGAAGTCGGCCTGGCCCGACAGCACGTCCTGCAGCGCGGGCGCCGCGCCGCGGTAGGGGATGTGCGTGATGAAGGTGCCGCTGGCCTGCTTGAACAGCTCGCACGCCAGGTGCGGCGGCGTGCCCGTGCCGGCCGAGGCGTAGGACAGCTTGCCGGGCTGGGACCTGGCCAGCGCCACGAGTTCGCGCACGTCCTTCGCGGCGATCTGCGGCTTGGCCACGAGGTACATCTGCGTCTTGCCGATGGTGCCGACGGGCGTGAGGTCGCGCGAGGGCAGCAGGTTGGACTTGAACAGCCAGGGGTTGGCCGTCTCCACCGAGGTCGGCGCGATCAGAAAGGTGTGGCCGTCGGGCGCGGCGCGCACGACCTCGGCGGCCGCGATGTTGCCGCTGGCGCCGGGCTTGTTGTCGATGACGACGGTCTGGGCGATGGCCTCGCCGACCGACTGCGCCACGATGCGCGCCATCACGTCGGTGCTGCCGCCCGGCGCGAAGCCGACGACGATGCGCACGGGTTTGGCGGGCCAGGCCGGGGCCTGGGCCCAGGCCGCGCCCGCCAGGGCCAGGCATGCGGCGGCCAGCGCGCCGCGGCGCGCGATCTTCTGCTTCATGGTGTCTCCTCGTCTCTCTCTGGGTGGTGGTGCGCTCAGCCGGCCGTGCCCTGCACGATCTCGCGCAGCTTGAACTTCTGGATTTTTCCGGAGGGCGTGGCCGGCATGGCTTCGAGCACGAGCAGCCTCTCGGGCGTGTACTGCACGGCCACCTTCTCGGCCTTCAGGAAGCGTGCGATCTCGGGCAGGTCGATGGACTGGCCCGGGCGTGGCACGACCACGGCGCAGGCGCGTTCGCCCAGGCGTTCGTCGGGGTAGGCCACCACGGCCACCTGCTGCACGGCCGGATGCTTGTAGAGCAGCGACTCGACCTCGAACACCGGGATGTTCTCGCCGCCGCGGATGATCACGTCCTTGCTGCGCCCGCTGATGCGGATGTAGCCATCGGCGTCCATGCGCGCGAGGTCGCCCGTGTCGAACCAGCCCTGGTCGTCGGTGCCGTTCCACTGCGGGCGCTTGAGGTAGCCGCCGAAGTTGGAGGCCGCGCGCACGAGCAGCTTGCCGGACGCGCCGCGCGGCAGCGCGTTGCCGTCGAAATCCACCACCTTGAGCTCCACGCCTGGCAGCGGGCAGCCGTCGGTGGTGTAGGCGCGCTCGTCCGGGTCGTCGAGCCGGATCAGCGTGACCGCGCCGTTCTCGGTCATGCCCCAGGCCGAGACGATCTTGGTGCCCAGCGTCTCGCGCGCCTGCTGCACGAGCGGGCCCGGGATCGGCGCACCGGCACACAGGAAGGTGCGCAGGCTGGGCACGGCCAGGCCGCTCTCGCGCACCTGGCGCGTGAGGTCGGTCAGAAAGGGCGTGGAGGCCATCGTGAACGTGGCGCCTTCGGTGCGGATGGCCTGCACGGCCTGCTGCGGATCCCAGATGTCCAGCAGCACGGCCGGGCATTGCAGCAGGATGGGCATGACCAGGCCATACATGAAGCCGGTCTGGTGCGCCATGGGCGAGGCCATGAAGACCCGGTCTGCACTGGACAGGCCCAGCCGCTCGGCGTAGGGCCGGATGTTGGCCAGCAGCGTGTTGGCGCTGTGCATCACGCCCTTGGGCTCGCCCGTCGTGCCCGAGGTGTAGATGAGCTGCACGATGTCGTCGGGCCCCGGGCGGCCGCGCTGCAGGATCTCGGCGGCGTCGGCCTGCTGCTCCCAGGCCGGGCCGGCCAGCAGCGCGTCGAAGTCGTCCGCGCCGCCGCTGCCGACCACGACCACCTGGCGCAGCTGGGGCAGCGTGGCCTGCAGCGTGCGCGCCATGGCCGCATGGTCGAAGCCGCGGAACTGCGCGGGCACCACGAACACCTTGGCCTCGCCGTGGCGCAGCATGAAGGACAGCTCGCGCTCGCGGAAGATCGGCATCAGCGGGTTGATGACCGCGCCCAGCCGCGCGCAGGCCAGCGTGAGCAGCGTGAACTGCCACCAGTTGGGCAGCTGCATGGCGACCACATCGTTGCGGCCCACGCCCAGCCGCGCCAGGCCCACGGCGATGCGATCGGCCATGGCGGC
>DATKFT010000546.1:0-2423 GCA_035544335.1 Pseudorhodoferax sp. | reverse complement strand
GTGGCCATGCGTCTGCGAGCCGAACCACTGCCGGTACAGCTTGTTGGCGAACAGCAGCTCGGGGCTGCCCAGCGGGGCGACCGACACCGCCGCGTCCAGCGCCTCGAGCACGGTGGTGAAGCGCTCGTAGGAGGCCGACAGCTGCTCGCGGATGCGGTTGGGCTCGGTGATGTCGGTGATCGAGGCCATCCAGCCGGTCTGCTTGCCCACGGCATCGATGAGCGGCGAGATGTACAGCCGCGCGTCGAACACGGAGTTGTCGCGGCGCTTGATGCGCACCTGGAAGCCCGAGGGCGTGCTGCGCCCGTTGAGCTCGTCCTCCAGCCGCGCGATCAGGTATTCCAGGTCTTCCTCGGGCCAGTAGGGGAAGGGCGCGGTGCGGCCCACGAGCTCGCTCTCGCTCCAGCCCGTCATCTGGCAGAAGGCGGCGTTCACGTAGGTGATGCGGCCCTGCAGGTCCATGGCGCGCATGCCGGTCAGCATGGAGTTCTCCATGGCGCGGCGGAAATTGGTCTCGGCCATCAGGGCCTGCTGGGCCTGCTGGCGCCGGCGCGTGTGGCTCCAGTTGCCGATCAGCATCCAGGCGGTCAGCACCGACAGCGCGCCGACCAGCCAGAACAGGCCGCTGCCGACCACGCCTTGCGAGGTCCGGTAGGCCTGCGCGCGCAGCACCAGGCCGTTGCCCACGGGGGAGACCGGGATCTCGTAGGGCTCGGCCTGGCCGGACCAGGGCAGCAGCCGCGAGCCGGCCGACTGCGGCATCACGTTGCCCGCGAGCAGCCGCCCGTCGCCCGACAGCAGCGCCACCGCGTATTTGTTGAGCACCTCGGCCGGCACGCCATGGCGCAGCAGCGCGTCGGGCGCGTACTCGGCCAGCACCACGCCCGCGAAGCGGCCGCGGTCGGTCAGCGGGATGTGCAGCTGCAGCAGCGGCGTCACATCGCCGCCGCCCAGCGGCTGGGCGTAGACGGGCTGGTGCAGATCGCGCGCGAGGCTGAAGTTGGTCTCGGTCTCGCCAGGCCGCAGCACGTCGTCAACCAGGCGCACGAGCGGCGCGTGCAGGCTTGGCGCGGCGTAGCTGGTCTTGATGCGGCGGCGCTCATCGATCCAGGTGACGGCCTGCAGCTCGGGGTATTGGGAGATCAGCGACTGCGAGCGGCTCACGAACTCCTCGACGTCGATTTCCTCGTTCGCCGCGTCGCGCGCCACGCGCATGAGCTGCTCCTGCCGCTCCAGCAGGCGCAGCCGGATCTGCTGCTGTGCGTACTCCACGTCGCGCTTGACCGCCTCCTGCTCGCGGTCGACCTCCTCCAGCCGCAGGTACAGAAAGGAGGACGCAATGGCGGCCAGGAACAGTGCCACGGCCACAAGCGGCGCCAGTGCTGCGAAGCGGTCCTGCCGGTGCGGTGCCTGCCGCCGCCACCAGGCGCGCCAAGGCCTCGGCGGATCGGTCGCGTCCGGGGGCTTGTGCAGGGGCGAAAAGCGCATCCTGGCAGTGTATGTGAGGGTTTGCCGCAGTTGCCCGTGCAAAGGCTTGGTGTGTCGAATGCACAAGAGGGATGCGCAGGTCAATTTTTCATAATGTAGAAATGTAAATTGCTATTTGAAAATATAAACGCCTGTGCGACACTGGGGCCATAGGCCCGGAGCCGGCCTCAAGGTACCGTTCATCCATTTCGAGGAGACCGCATGTCAGCCCAACCACAGAACGCGCCTGGCGCAGCCAACGATCCCAAGGACACCGACGCCTTGGAAACCCGTGAATGGATGGACGCGTTGTCCGCGGTCATCGCGAGCGATGGTCCGGACCGCGCGCACTACCTGCTTGAACAACTGCTAGAGCACGCGCGCCAGAACACGGTGGACATGCCGTTCTCGGCCAACACGGGTTACGTCAACACCATCGAGCCCAGCGAAGAGGCGCGCAGCCCCGGCAACCTGGAAATCGAGCAGCGCCTGCGCGCCTACATGCGCTGGAACGCCATGGCCATGGTCGTCAAGGCCAACCGCCACCACCCGCCCGAGGGTGGCGACCTCGGTGGCCACATCGGCTCCTTCGCCTCGCTGGCCAGCATGTTCGGCGCCGGCTTCAACCATTTCTGGCACGCCGAGAGCGAAAAGCACGGCGGCGATTGCATCTACATCCAGGGCCATGTCTCGCCGGGCGTCTACGCGCGCGCCTACCTGGAAGGTCGGCTCAGCGAAGAGCAACTGCTGAACTTCCGCCAGGAAGTGGACGGCAAGGGCCTGTCCAGCTATCCGCACCCCAAGCTCATGCCCGAGTTCTGGCAGTTCCCGACCGTCTCCATGGGCCTGGGACCGCTGATGGCGATTTACCAGGCGCGCTTCCTGAAGTACCTGCACGCGCGTGGCATCGCCGACACCAGCAACCGCAAGGTCTGGGTGTTCTGCGGCGACGGCGA